>JALSSE010000001.1 GCA_026984415.1 Hydrogenothermaceae bacterium
CAACAGAACCATCTCCGATTACAACTTCTTCACCGTCTAAATTAATTTTTGCAACTTTTTTACCTTTATGTACTCTGCATTCTCCCACTTCCATATCTTTTCCTGCTTCATCTTCAAAGGCAGTAATTTCTTTTATATCTATTTCTCTGTTGTATGTACAGTTTAGTAAATCAATAAATGTTTTTTTCATATCTTTTAATGGAACTCTATCCTGTGGTCTTGAAGGTCCAGCCAGAGAAGGCTCTATTTCAGACATGTTTATCTCAACAATTGAAGAATATTCAGGATGTTCATCTCCGTGGAAGAAAAGTTTATTCTCTTTTGTATAAGCCTCAACTAAATCTGCTGCTTCACTTCTGTTTGTAAGTCTTAAAAATTCAACAGTTTTTTCATCAACAGGGAAGAATCCCATAGTTGCACCGTATTCAGGTGCCATGTTTGCAAGGGTTGTTCTATCTGGAACAGAAAGTTTTTTAACACCTTCCCCAAAAAATTCAACGAATTTTTCAACAACTCCATGTTCTCTTAATTTCTGTGTAACTGTTAAAACTAAGTCTGTAGTTGTTGCTCCTTCTGGAAGTTCCCCTGTAAGTTTTACACCAACAACTTCAGGTATTTTCATGTAGTAAGGTTGTCCTAACATAACAGCTTCAGCTTCAATTCCACCTACACCCCATCCCATTACACCAAGACCGTTAATCATTGTAGTATGGGAGTCAGTACCAACAAGTGTATCAGGTAAAGCAACCGTTTCCCCATTTTCATCTTTAGTCATAACAACCTGTGCAACGTACTCAACGTTAACCTGATGGATAATTCCAGCACCTGGTGGGAATATTCTAAGGTTATCAAAAGCTTTTTGAGCCCATTTTAAAAGCTGATATCTTTCCTTATTTCTTTTGTATTCTAATTCTAAATTTTTCTTTAAAGCGTCTTCTGTTCCAAAGAAATCTATTTGTACAGAGTGGTCAATAACTAAGTCAACAGGAACGAGAGGGTTTATTTTTTGAGGGTCTTTACCAAGGTCTTTCATTGCGTCTCTCATTACTGCAAGGTCAACTACACCGGGAACTCCTGTGAAGTCCTGCATAATAACCCTTGCTGGATGGTGGGCTATTTCTCTTGGTGATTCGTATTTAGGTTTCCAGTTTGCTATTTCTTTAACATCTTCTTCTGAAACAACTTTTCCATCCCAGTTTCTTAAAAGGTTTTCTACTAAAACTCTAATTGAGAAAGGGAGTCTATCAATATTTCCAACCCCTTCTTCCTGTAATTTTGAAATGTTGTAAACTACATAATTTTTGCCGTTTACAGTTAGAGCTGATTTAAACATAGACTTTTCCATATACTTTTCCTCCTTGTTAGTTTTGATTAATTATTTTAACAAAATTAAGTGGAGATTATTAAATAATACTTTTTTCATAGTAAGTTAAAAGTCTTTCATACTGTTCACGGGTTAGAGTATTCTGAATAACCCTTACCATTTTTATATTATAAATTGTCAGTTCTGCTTTAAGTTTTGCTATGTCTACAACTAACTCTTTTATTCTTTTGGGATTTCCACCTCTGAGTATTAAAGTTTTTAGCTCTTCTTCATCTTTACTTGCAAGTTTTGCTTTTTTTACCATTTCTGGATGGTAGTCATCGTAAAAACTTTTTATCTGTTCCATCTGCTCTAATGTTATTCCTAAATCTTTTGCATGTGATTTTAATACTAAAAGTAAATTTATCCTTTCAATTAGAAAGTATTTGTCCATCCATGTGTCATCTTCTATGTTGAAACCAGTTTCTTCACTAAATATGTCTGAACTATTTTCATCATTTTGTTCTGAAGGTGTTGTTGACTCCTGAGTATTTGCTTCATTTCCAAATATTTCATCAACTTCATTCTGGGAATATGCCTGTAAATTTAGAGAAATTAGAACTAAAAAAACAGCTATCAGACTGTATATCTTTTTCAAGACCGCCTCCGTAGATTTTGTTTTATTTATTATAATACATCCAAATTTTTAAAGAAAAAGTGAGAAATATCAATTATATATTCTAAAAGTCACTGAATTTTTTTAGGGCTTATTATCTTTTTCTCTTTTATGTTTTTATAGATAAAAATTCCTGCTATCATACCAAGTGAGAAAATTCCTAAATAGAAACTCATTTTAAGAAATGACACAAAAGCAAGGACAGCCAGTAAAATATACATATACTTCATATTATCCCTTCCTATAAACTAAAAGAACAGATGTTGTTTTTTCAAATAAATCTCTTCTCTCTTTTAAAATTTTTAAACCTTTAATCCCTTGAATATCTTTTAAATATTTTTTTCTTGTCAGTATGTATATTTTATCCTCTTTTAGAAATTTTACTAAATTTGAAACATTATGGAATTTTTTTATTGGTTTTCTTAAATAAAAAGCAAAAGCCGGGTTAAAGGCTTTGTATGCCACAACTGGTTTTGTTTTGTCAATTAAAGGAAGCATTACCATAACAGGATTTTGCTTATCAATTTTTGGAAATAAAAAGTAAAAAAATAAAAATATCATAACTATTGATGTTGAAGAAAGGGAGAAATTTATTTTTGATGAATCCTTTTTTAAATAAAATAAAACAGCAAAAATCCCGCCTATTGTAAGAACAATAAAGAAATAAGAAAGGTATGTTAAGTGTAATAAAACAGGTTCACTTTTCAGTCCAAAATATACACCAACGATTATTAGTACAGTGATAAAAATGTAAAATACCAAACTCCATACTACTTTGTATTTTTTTAAATCTATAAATTTCATTTTCCACATAAAATAACCTAACAGAACTGCAAATGAAGGATAAACAGGCGTTGTGTAGTTCGGTAATTTTGTTTTTGATATAGAGAAAAATCCTACGTAAATAACAACTACAAAAATTAAAAAAACAAGGAAATCACTTTTAAATCTATTTTTCCATCCAGAAATAAATGTTTGAATAACATAAATACTGAAAGGTAAAAGCCCAAAGAACACAAAAAGAAATGTTAATATAAAAAGACCGCCGTGACCTTCCATAGGTTCAGAAAATCTACTTAAATTGTGTTTAAAAATAAATTCGTAAGTCCACTGTCCATTTGTTTTAATAGTTACTGCTATATACCATGGTAAAGCTACAGCAAGAAGTAAAATTGTTCCTCTTATAGGTTTTAAAAATTTTATAGTTTCTAAATTTAAGCTTTTTTTGTATACCATAAACGATAAAACAATAATAGCAGGTAAAACAACAGCAACAGGACCTTTTGTAAGAACTCCCAATCCCATAGATAAATAAGATAGGTATATAAACTTATCATTTCTTTCTGTAAATCCTGTGTAAAATGAAAATAGTGTTAATGTTATGTAAAAAATCAGATAAGGGTCTGGGACAGCCATATGAAACTGTAAGGCGGTATGAAGAGACGAAATCAAAACCAACGACGAGTAAAAAGCCACTTTTTCCCCAAAAAATCTCCTTGAAAAAAGAAAAGTTATCAGAACAGTTAAAGCCCCAAAAACAGATGAGAAAAACCTTGCTGAGAATTCAGAAACTCCAAAAAGCTTGTAAGCAATAATCATAAAATAGTAATGCATAGGTGGTTTGTCTGTTCTTAGTTCATAGTTAAAGGTTGGGACTATGTAATCTCCCCTTTCCATCATTTCCCTTGCACAGGAAGCATTTTTAGCCTCATCTAAACTGTATATGGAAATTCCACCTATATTTGAAGAAAAAATAAAATAACTTATTAAAAAGATAAAAAAGGGAAGTATTGATTTATTCATTATTAAATAATTATAAGTTAAATTTTAACTGTTTTCTTTTTCGTCAGATTTTATGTTTAGTAGAGACTGATAACTTTCTTTTGTGTTTACGCTGAAGTAAGAGTAAAGATATTTATCAATTTTTTTTAACTCTTCTCCATTAACAAGTTTTACATTTAAGTTTTCTAAAAATGCCATTAAAGATTTTTTTCCCTGTTTTTCAAAAACTTCTTTTGAAAGTTCTAAGGCATTTTTTTTGTATAAAGCATTTAACGGCTGAATTTTACCATTAATGTCAGGAATAACAGCATCATAATCGTTTATTTTTTGGACAAAAAATGGAATTATTTCTGGATTTAATAATGGGGTATCACACGGAGTTATGTAAACAAGTTGATTTTTAATTTTACTCAGGCTACTTAATATACCGTTTAATGGACCTTCATAAGGGTATTTATCTTTAACAAATACAATTTCAGAAGAGAGGTTTTTTGTTTCCTTTGTATAAAGGTTTTCTTCTTTATTTATCACTATAACAATCTGATTACAGTATTTATCTAAAGCTTCTAATATATGTCTTAAAAATGATTTTTCTTTGAATTTCAGGAAGGCTTTATCTTTACCCATTCTTTTGCTCTTGCCACCGGCAAGAACAACCCCTGTAATGTCCATTGATAATTTACAATAATCCTCTTTTCTTCAAGGCATCTTCGTAAATTCTGTTGTACAGTATTCTCCACTCAGGAGTTCCTTCTAATATTTTTTTAGAGTAAGATTTAATTCTTCTTCTTACTTCCCTATCAATTTCTTTTTCTTCCCTTACAATCTGTTTAAGAATTTCAAAAACCTTTTTTCTGATTTTATTAGGATGTTCAAATATCTCAATAGATGGGTCAGTTTCTATATATTTTTTAATTTTGTGGGCTATCTGGTTCATCCTTTCTTCAGGGTCAAGGTGAATATTTCTTTCCTCTGCCAATTTTTCTTTTACTTTTAAAACTGCTGTTCTGTACCTTATATCTTCTGATTCTATGAGATGCATATGACTTTCTACTAATTTTTGGGCATTTTCTTCTAACTCTTTTTCTTCTTTAATTGCTTCCATAATAATGTCTAAAACTTTCTGTCTGAACTCCTGAGGATTTTCAGGTTCTACGTAATGACTTTCTATTAAATCTTCTGAAATTTTATTGGCTATTCTTTCCACCAGCTTTGCTGGTAGTTTCATATAAATTCCTCCAAAATTTGTTTTAAAGATTATATTACAATTATAAAGTTAAATCAAAGTTAGCCGTTTTTCAAAAATTTTAAATTTTCAAGAAATTTTTTGTTTTCTTCCTCAGTTCCAATTGAAACCCTTAAATGATTTACCAGTCCAAAAGCAGGTCTTACAATTATTCCATTTCTTAACAGCCTATCGTATACTTCATCTGAATTTTGTATTTTAAATAAAATGAAATTTCCATAGGTTGGGTAGAAATGTATATTTAACCTTTCTAATCCTTCATACAGTATCTCTTTACCTTTTTCATTTTCATTGACAGAAAACTCAACAAATTTCTGGTCTTTTAGTGCTTCAATTGCCCCAATCTGTGCCAGATGGTTTATATTGAACGGTTGTCTTACCCTTTCTAAAATCTCAATAATCTCTTTTTTTGAAACACCATACCCTATCCTTAATCCTGCTAATCCATAAGCCTTTGAAAATGTTCTTAAAACAATAACATTTTTATTTTCTGGTATCTTTGGGTTTAATGGATGTATGTAGTGTGTTCCATCTGGAACTCCGTGTCCTTTTGCATATTCAAAGTATGCTTCATCTAAAACTACAAGGACATTATCAGGAACGTTTTTTATAAATTCATCCATTTCTTCTTTTAGATTTGCAAATCCTGTTGGATTACATGGGTTATCAATAAAAATAACTTTTGTTTTTTCTGTAATAGACTGGAGCATTTTATTTAAGTCCCTTGATAAATCTTCCTCAACTGGAACTTCTTTAAAAATACCTCCTGATAGTTGCGTAACTAATTTATAAACGATGAATGAGTACTGGAAGGCTAAAACTTCATCACCTTCAGATACAAATGTTCTTGTTATTAAATCAATTATTTCATTTGAGCCATTCCCAAAAATGATTTCTTCAGGATTAATAGACAAAAATTTTGCTAAATCCTGCCTTAAGT
>JALSSE010000002.1 GCA_026984415.1 Hydrogenothermaceae bacterium
AGATGTTGTTCCAGATGAAGTTTTAGATTTAATAGCAACTTATACAGTAGAAAAGCCAGAAATATGGGTAGAGTATGGATTACAGACAGCAAACCCAAAAACTTTAAGGGATATAAACAGAGCCCATGGAGTTGCAGATTTTGTTGATGCAGTTTTAAGAACAAAAAAAAGACCTAACGTAAAAATATGTGCCCATATGATAGTTGGTTTACCAGGTGATGAGTATGAAGATTATATAGAAACTGTAAAGCTCATTTCTTCTCTGCCTGTAGATGGGATAAAAATCCACCCTTTACACATAGTCAAACACACAACAATGGAAAAACAGTTCCATAGAGGAGAAATCAAAACTTTATCTATGGAAGAATACGCAAAAATAGTTGCAGAGTTAGTTGAATATCTTCCTGAAGATATGATTGTACATAGATTAACTGGAGAAGCTCCAGATGAGGAGCTTATAGCACCTGAATGGTGTTCTCCAAGGTTTAAACAAAATGTACTCTCTGAAATTGACAAACAGATAGAAAAGAGAAAAAACAGATTTAACTTAATTTCTATTTAAACTTTTAATGCTTCTAAAACCAGATTGTCTAATTCTTCTGCTTTCTGTACATCACCAACATGAACAAAAGGTATTTTTCCTGTTATAGTTCCGCCAGGAAAAAGATTATCGTATACATTTTCCACTTTTATCTCAATTACTGAAACTGGAAAAGGTATTGTAGGTATTTCATCCTGAATTATGTTCGCCACTCCAGATATACTAACAGCTGTATCTTTATCAAAGACTTCAATAGATACATTTGGATTTTTCTTTATATTTTTTGTTGTTTTTGCGTCAGAACTTACTGCCATTCTTAAAGTTTCTTCATCAATAGCAATTAACCAGCTTATAAAAGTTGAATACGGTTTATTATCATCAACAGTAGCAACTACACAGGGGGTTAATTCTTCCATAGATTTAACAAGGTTTTCAGGTAATTTTATATTAGACATACTAATTCCTCCAGTTTTATAAATTTTAAAAGTTAATTAATAATACTATATTTTTAATATATTTTATAAAGATACTGGAGACAATTCTATTTTTTCAATATTTGTATTTTCAGAATTAACAGGTACAGTTCCCCTTTCTGCTATCTTTTCATCAACACGTTTTGGTTTTAACTGTTTTAAAATATACTCCATTGCTTTAAATGTTTTTTCTTTTCCACCGCATGTGTAAACATCGATAGCAGCGTACCCATGTTCTGGCCATGTATGAATTGATATGTGTGATTCTTCTAATAGAATAACTCCAGTTGCTCCGTGGGGTGAAAATTGGTGAAAGTGTGATGATAATTTACTTAGGTTGGCGTATTTAACAGCTCCCTCCAAAAGGGCTTTTACATCTTCTACGTGGTCTAATTTGTCGAACTCAACTCCGTAAAGGTCTGCTAGGATATGCAATCCGAGGGTTTTTTCCATTTTCTGTCCTCCATGAAATTATTTTTTACAAAAAAAGTACGTGGCGTCGGGCTATCTGTGCCCATGGTAAAAAACCTCCTGCAAATTTTTTTGAAAAGTTATATTATAACTCTAAAATTAATCTAATTACAATATTAGAATTAATAAAATTTTAACAAACAGTTTATAAAAAATAGGTTATAAAATTTTTATTTCAATAAAAACTAACAGGGTTTTTAGATGGAGTTTTATAAAGAGATTTTAATAAATTCTGTTGAAGATTTAAAGAGTTTTGCAGAAAATTTAACAGACTGCTTAAAAGGAAATGAAGTAATACTTTTAATTGGTAATTTATCAGCTGGAAAAACAACCTTTACAAAATTTTTAGTTTCAGCACTGGGAATTGAAGATGAAACAGAAATTACTTCTCCAACTTTTGCAGTTATGAATGAGTATGAAACATTAAAAGGGACTGTATATCATATAGACCTTTACAGGGTAAAAAAGTTTGATATTACAGATATTTTAGGCTATGGAATTATCCTGATAGAATGGGCTGATGAAAAGGATTTTTTAAATTTAGAAGTTCCAGTTATAAAAATAGAGTTTGAAATATTAGAAGATGAAAAAAGAAGATTAAAAATTTATATAAAAAATGCAGATTACATAAAAAAATGTATATAAGCTTACTTCCTCGCCCTTATAACTACAAATGAACCTTCACCATAACCTTCCTTTACAGGTTCAATTAAGTTTATATCTTCTAATTTATGAAAAATAGTCTGTACAATCTTAAAATCTTTGAATCCCACTTTTTTCAAGTAATCTAAAAGTTCTTGTGTTGATATAAATTTGGCTTCCCTATAAAAAGGATTTTTTTCTTTTATTTTCTGGTAATACTCTCCAAGGGGACTGTTTTTATCAATAAAACCAATTATTACATATCCTCCTTTTTTTAAAACCCTGTAAGCTTCTTTTAAACTTTTTAGTACATCATCAACAAAACAAATTGTTGTAACAATCAAAACAAGGTCAAAAGTTTCATCTTTAAAAGGTAATTTTTCAGCAACTCCATTTACAACATGTATTCCTCTACTTCTTGCTATTTCAGCCATTTTTTCTGAAGGTTCAACTCCATATTTAATTCCTAAAGGGGCAGAAAATCTTCCTGTACCTACGCCTACTTCTAACCCTTTTTCAAACTCTGGAAGTACTGTTTTTATTGCATTTAATTCAGATAAATAAGCGTATTTATGCTTTTCAAACCATTCTTCATATCTTTTTGTGTACTTTTCAAAGGGCTGTATCTTTGCCATTTCATTCTCCATTTGTTATATTTAACAATATGCTAAATTTAATTTTTCCAGCTTTTTGTGAAAATTGCAAAGAATTGTTTATCTTTAAACAACAAAACCTTTTTTGTGAAAACTGTGTAAAAAATATAAAACATGTAAAAACAGTTTATTGTAAAAGCTGTGGTGCAGGAACATTAAGCTGTGAAAGATGTTTAAATAAAAAATTTTATAAAGATATAAAGGTTTTTACCTCTTATTCAGGGTGTATGAAAAAATTAATAACAAGTTATAAATTTGATAAATACAAAAGCCTTTCAAAAAACATTGCAGATATATTTAAAGAAGATTTTTTAAATTACATTGAAGAAAAAGAAATTGATTTAATTATTCCTGTTCCATTACATAAAGAAACTATGAAAGAGAGGGGATTTGACCATTTAAAAGAAATTCTAATTCATTTAGTTCCACAGTATATGATAAGCAGTGATTTAATAAAAATTAAAAACACAAAATTTCAGATGGAACTATCTAAAGACGAAAGAAGTATTAACTTAGAAAATGCATTTCACCTAAAAAATAGAATTAACAGTGGAAATGTTTTAGTTTTTGATGACGTGCTTACTACAGGTTCTACAATAATGGAAGTGTTTGATGTTTTATCAAAAGAAAATATTAAAAATATATATAGCTATATAATAACAAAATCATGATAAAATAATATGTATAAAAACAGTATAAAGGAGTGAAGGATGAAAATAACTGTAATTGGTGCAGGTTATGTTGGATTGGTAACTGCTGCCTGTTTTTCTGAGCTTGGAAATGACGTTATGTGCGTTGAAAAAATCAGCTCAAAGTTAGAAAAGCTCAGGAAAGGAGAATCACCTATTTACGAACCTGGATTAGATGAGATGCTGAAGAAAAACATATCAGAAGGCAGAATTCACTTTACAGATGATATTAAAGAAGGTGTTGCCTTTTCTGACGTTATTTTTATATGTGTTGGAACACCACAAAGTGAAACAGGAAAAGCAGATTTATCACAGGTTGAAGAAGCTTCAAGACAGATTGCAGAAAATATGGACAGGTATAAACTTGTAATTGAAAAATCAACAGTACCTGTAAATACACACCAGTGGGTTAAAAGGACAATTGAAAGGTATATTAAAGAAGATATAGATTTTGACGTTGCATCAAATCCAGAATTTTTAAGGGAAGGTTCTGCTATATATGATTTTATGCATCCTGACAGAATTGTAGTAGGGGTTGAAACAGAAAGAGCTAAAAAAATATTTGAAGAATTATACAGACCATTTACAGAACAGGGTTATCCATTAATTATAACTAATACAGCAGCTGCAGAGCTTATAAAACACGCTTCAAACTCTTTCCTTGCAATGAAAATATCTTACATAAACATGATTGCCGATTTATGCGAAAAAGTCGGTGCAGATGTTGAAGAAGTTGCTGATGGAATGGGTTTTGATAAAAGGATAGGAAGGGCTTTCCTAAATGCAGGAATTGGTTATGGAGGTAGTTGCTTTCCAAAAGATGTAAAAGCTTTTATAAAAATAGCTGAAGATAATGGAGTTGATTTTGGACTTCTAAAGGAAACAGAAAAAATAAACTCTGAAAGAAGAATAAAATTCGTTGAAAAATTAGAAGAAATAATATGGATAAGTAAAGACAAAAACATAGCCGTTTGGGGACTTGCATTTAAACCAAATACAGACGATATAAGGGAAACACCAGCCCTTGACATAGTCAAAAAATTAAAAGAAGAAGGGGCAAATTTAAGACTCCACGACCCTAAAGCAGAAGAAAACTTTAAACAGGTTGTTCCAGAAATAGAAAATGTTGTTTATGTTGAGGATAAATACGATGCTTTAAAAGATGCAGATGCACTGCTAATAATAACAGACTGGGACGAATACAAGGAAGCAGATTTAGATAAAATAAAAGAACTTATGAGATTGCCAATTGTTCTTGACGGTAGAAATATTTATGAACCTGATGTAATGAAAGAAAAAGGATTTGAGTATTACAGTATTGGAAGACCAGAAATAAAAAAATGTTAATTAATAAAAAAGCCCTCTCTTTTTGAGAGGGCAAAATCATGGAGGTTAGGTTAGTAGGGTTTCGGCAGCCCTTCTAAAATCAATTTATAAAACTATCACTTTAATTTGCTCCATAAATATAAACAAAATTTAAAATTTTGCAAGTAGTTTTAAAATTTACCTATAATTTACAATTTTTCTTTATTTTTCAATCATTTAATTAAATAATTATTTCTGTAAAAATCAAGTAAAGTTTTAAATACAAAAATCAGTTCTTTCTCTTTTAATCCTGTTCCTATTTTCTTTATTTCTTTTAAATCCTCTAAAGAATTACCTTCTCCATGGTTAACACCAAATGCAGTATCAAAAACATCCCTACCTCTTACAAACATCTGGGTTAAAACAACCTGCAAATATTTTCCATCCAATCCATACGCCCTCTCTTTAGAAGGTAAAAATAACTTTTGCTTAATAGAATTGTTTAAATTTAAATAACCTATGTATTCGGGGTTTGTAAGGATATTATTAGTTGAAGTTATTTTTAAACGTTCCTTTGCCTCTGTAAACATAAGTTCTTCACTTCCTTTTACACATTTTTCAGTCCCATCATTTAATTTAATAAACCTTTCATAACCTAAAATTCTACAAACACCTTCAAAATTACTTCTAAAGTGGTCTATTCCATCTGCCATTGCAAAATAAAACTGGTACTCTCCGTAATCCTCTGGATTGTACTTTTTAGCTATCGGTTTTAAAAATTCAGAAGCAGATGTATCTTCTATCTCTTTTAACTTTTCAGCCCAGTATTTTATATCGTACACATCATTTGAATAACTATAATCTGTATCTTTCCATCCTGTAGATTTTGGCAGTTTCCTCCAGAAAGAAAAAGTATTATCAACTGTTCCACTGATAGCTCCATGACAGGACATACAGAAAGCCATTTCCTCTTCTGATTGAGGTCTTAAATATCCATTTTTATCTTCAATCCAACCACCCATAAGCCATGTTTCAGGGTCATTAGGCATTAGTCCTTTATCGTAA
>JALSSE010000003.1 GCA_026984415.1 Hydrogenothermaceae bacterium
TCATTATCAACCTTATTTGTATTGGTTCTGTCTTTTTTATTTTCTATTTATTCACTTCAGCCATTAAGAAAAGCCCTTAACATACTTGAAGAAACTACAAAAGATATTATCCACGATATAAACACTCCGTTAATGAGCATATTAGTAAATTTAAAAATACTTAAAATGTCCTATAAAGAAAATGAAGAAATTAAAAGAATAGAACAGGCAACAAACCAGCTAAAAAACCTTTACCAAAACTTAAATCTTATTTCAAAAGAAATTAAAAAAAATATTGAAAGTGTAAACATAAAATCAGTAATTCAAAAAGAATTAGATAACTTCCAGAAACTTTATCCAGAGATAAAAGTAAGGGTAGATTTGAAAAATACTGTTTTAGAAACAGATAAAACAGCTTTAGAAAGGATTATATCAAACCTTTTATCAAACGCTTTTAAACACAACATTCCAGATGGATATGTAAAAGTTATATTAACCTCTGAAAAATTAATTATTGAAAACAGCAGTAGAGAAATTAAAAATCCTGAAAAGCTTTTTGATAGATTTTATAAAGAATCACAGAGAGGATTAGGATTAGGTCTTTCAATTGTTAAAAAGTTAAGTGAAGATTTAGGTTTTAAAGTTAAGATAGAAACAGAAAAAAACAGATTTAAAATTTTATTGATTTTCCAATAACGTTTCCACTTCCTTAAATGAATCAATTATAAAGTCTGGATTATAATTTTTAGCGACATCAAACTTCCCAAAACCGTAGGAAACAAGACACGTTTTTATCCCAGACTGTTTCCCTGCAAGTATATCAGCTTCACTATCTCCAATAATTATTGCTTTCTCTGAGTTAATAGGCATATTTTCAATAGCATGAAGAACAGGTAAAGGGTGTGGTTTTTTTTCTGGGGTTGTATCCCCTCCAACAACAACATCAAAAAATTCAAATAAGTTAAGTTCTTTCAAAATCTGGACAGATAAATCCTCGTACTTGTTTGTTACTACACCTAAATATTTACCTTTGCTCTTTAAGTTTTTTAAAACATCTTCAACAAATGGATAAGGTTTTGAATATGTTGTTAGATTTGAAAAATAGTATTCTCTAAAAAGATTTACACCTTCTTTTATAAGTTCCTCATTACTGGTTTTTAAAACGCCTTCAATTAACCTTTTTCCACCATAACCAACATGTTTTATTATTTCATTCTCAGGAAGTGGCTCTCTGTTTAGTTTTTTTAACGCATAATTTACAGCAACAGCTATATCTTTTCCTGAATCTAAAATAGTTCCATCTAAATCAAATAAATAAATATCCATTATTCATTAATTTTATAATTTTTGTATGTTTTTATTATTTCATTTAACCATTTTTTTGAAGAGGATATTAAATCAGAATTTTCTTCTTTTGGAAGATTTTTATCAATAATCACATAAATTTCTTCATTATCTTTTTTTAGCCCTAAATCTTCTCTGGCTTTTTTCTCAATATAAAAATCATCTCTTTTTAAAAACTCAATCTTCTCTTTTAATGAAAGGTTTTCTTTTTTTAAATTTTCAATCTCAGATATGAGATTTTTTTTCATATAAATCTTTTCAACATACCTGTATATATTATTTTCACTACCTAAAAATATGTATAGAGAATAAATCACTAAAAAAAGAAGGGCTAAAGATAGAAAAATCTCTACCTTTAGCTTCCTTTTTAACTTATTTAAGAAACTTACTGAATGTTTCTTTTCCCTTGAATATTGCATCTTTTCCTAACTGCTCCTCTATCCTCAAGAGCTGATTGTATTTAGCCATTCTATCAGTTCTTGAAGCTGAACCTGTTTTTATCTGTCCTGCATTTGTTGCAACTGCTAAATCAGCTATGAATGTATCTTCTGTTTCTCCTGACCTGTGGGAGATAACAGCAGTATACGCAGCATTTTTAGTAATTTCAATAGCGTCTAAAGTTTCGGTTAGACTTCCAATCTGGTTTAACTTAATAAGTACTGAATTTGCTAATCCATTTTCAATACCATTTTTAATTAGCTTTGGATTGGTTGTAAAAAGGTCATCCCCTACAAGCTGGATTTTGTTACCTAAAGCTTCTGTTAATTTTTTCCAGCCTTCAATGTCATCCTCAGCTAATCCATCTTCAATAGATATAATCGGATACGCTCCTTCAATTTCTTCATAAATAACAATCATATCTTCTGCTGTTAATTCTTCACCTTCAAATTTATAAACTTTTTTCTCTTTATCATAAAATTCAGTCGAAGCTGCATCTAAAGCAAGTAAAACATCTTCACCTGGTTCATAGCCAGCTTTTTTAATGGCTTCCATAAGTATATCAAGGGCTTCTTTTGTTGAATTCAGATTTGGGGCAAAGCCACCTTCGTCTCCCACATTTGTAGAATGTCCTTTTTCTTTTAAAATTCCTTTTAAAGTGTGGAAAACTTCAACTCCACATCTTAAAGCCTCACTGAATTTTGGATTTTCTGGGTCTTTTCCTCCAAAAACAGGAACAATCATAAATTCCTGAAAGTCTAAATTATTGTCTGCGTGCACACCGCCGTTTATAATGTTCATTAAAGGTACAGGTAAAACTTTTGCGTTTGTTCCACCAAGGTATCTGTATAAAGGCATTTCCAATTCAATGGCAGTAGCCCTTGCAATAGCCATACTTACGGCAAGGATAGCATTTGCACCTAATTTAGATTTGTTTTCAGTTCCATCTAACTCTAACATAATCCTATCAATTTCAACCTGGTTTTCAGAATCTTCCCCAATTAACGCATCTGCAATTTTTGTATTTACATTTTCAACTGCCTTTAAAACCCCTTTTCCGTTAAATCTGTTTTTGTCTCCATCCCTTAACTCTACTGCTTCTGTTTCACCAGTTGAAGCACCACTTGGAACTATTGCTGTAGCAGAAACACCACTTTCAAGTAAAACCTCAGCTTCAACAGTTGGGTTCCCCCTTGAATCTAAAACTTCTCTTCCTCTAATGTCTACAATAATTGACATTTCAAACCTCCTTGAATTTATAATTTATGATATGCAGCAATCGCAGCAGCAACCGCAATAGCTAAATCTTCTGGATTTCCTTCTTCAGGTTTTAGTTTGAATTTAGGCATTTTCTTTTCTAAATAGCTTGTATCAAATTTTCCATTTTTAAAATCTTTATCCCTTACTATTTCCCTGTGGAGCTGTAAGTTTGTAGGTATTCCTCTGACTATAAATTCATCTAAAGCCCTTGCTCCCCTATCTACTGTTTGATTCCAGGTTAATGCCCATACGATTAACTTTGCCACCATTGAATCGTAGTAAGGGGGAATGATGTAATCTTTATAAACTGCCGCATCAATCCTTACACCAGGTCCACCTGGGGAGTAATAAGACGTTACCCTTCCAGGAGAAGGTGCAAAATCTTTATTTGGGTCTTCGGCATTTATCCTAAACTGGATTGCATAGCCTCTAAATGTAATCTCTTCCTGTAAAAATGGAATTTTATTTCCTTCAGCTATCTGTATCATTTTTTGAACTAAATCTACACCTGTAACCATTTCTGTAATTGTATGTTCAACCTGTAATCTTGTGTTCATTTCAATGAAATAAAAATTGTTGTTTTTATCCACTAAAAATTCTAAAGTTCCAACGCTTTCATATCCTAACTTAAACATAGATTTAACGGCAACACGGTAAAGCTCCCTTCTTACTTCTTCATCTAAACTTGGTGAAGGGGCTATCTCAACTATTTTTTGATGCCTTCTCTGGATTGAACAATCCCTTTCTCCAAGGTGAATAACATTCCCATACTTATCTGCCATTACTTGAATTTCTATATGACGGGGGTTTTCAACAAATTTTTCAATAAAAACATCACCTTTTCCAAAAAACTTTTCAGCTTCGTTATAAGCTGACTGGAAGGCAGTTTCAAAATCCTCTTCTTTTCTAACTATTCTCATTCCTCTACCGCCACCACCAAAGGCAGCTTTGATAATAACTGGGAAACCTATTTTCTTAGCAACTTTTTTTGCCTCTTCAATATCTGTTATAGGTTCGTCTGTCCCGGGTAATACAGGGACTCCAACTTCCTTCATCGCTTTTTTAGAAGCAATTTTATCCCCAAAAAGCTCAATATGTTCTGGTTTTGGTCCAACAAAAATAACTCCTTTTTTTTCACAATATCTTGCAAAATCAGCATTTTCAGATAAAAATCCATAACCAGGGTGGATAGCATCACACCTTGTCTGTCTTGCCAAATCTACAATTTTATAAAAGTTTAAATAAGCTTTAATCGGGTCTCCTGCAATCATATAAGCTTCATCAGCTTTTTTTACCCATAAACCTTTAGAATCAGCCTCTGAATATATTGCTACTGTTTTTATACCAAGCTCTTTACAGGCTCTTATAATCCTCGTAGCAACTTCTCCTCTGTTTGCAACAAGGAGTTTTTTTATTTTTCTTTTACTCATATTTAACTCCTTCCATATCTTCTATAAATGCTTCATGTAAAGACCTTACAGCAAGTTCCGCATATTTTTCATGGATTAAACACGAAATCTTTATTTCAGAAGTGGAAATCGCATAAATATTTATACCTTCCCTATCTAAAACTTCAAACATCCTTGCTGCTGTTCCTGCATGGGTTTTCATACCCAAACCAACCACAGAAATTTTTGCAATTTTATCATCCCTTTCTACATCTTTAGCCCCAATCTCTTTTGCAACCATCCTTGATATTTCTTCAGCAAAATCAGCATCAGCTTTATTAACTGTAAATGAAATATCTGTATAACCTTCGTGGGAAACATTTTGAACTATCATATCTACTACTATATTGTTGTCTCCTAATGCTTTAAATAATTTTGCAGCTATTCCCGGTCTATCAGGAACTCTAACAACTGTAATTTTTGATTCTTTTAATTCATGGCTTATTCCTCTTACTGCTACTCTTTCCATATCTTCATTTTCCTCCACTATCCATGTCCCATCTTCATCTAAAAATGAAGATTTTACATGTATTTTAACTCCATATTTTGCTGCAAATTCAACAGAACGAATCTGCATAACCTTTGAACCTAAAGATGCCATTTCCATCATTTCTTCGTATGAAATCATCTCTATTTTTTTTGCATTTTCTACAATTCTCGGGTCTGCGGTAAATACTCCTGTAACATCTGTATAAATTTCACATACATCTGCATTTATTGCTGCTGCTATCGCAACAGCTGTTGTATCAGAACCACCTCTTCCAAGGGTAGTAATGTTCCCTTCGTCTGAAACACCTTGAAATCCTGCAATTATTGGAACTTTACCTTCATCAATTAATTTAAATATCCTGTGGGTATCAATTTTACTAATTCTTGCTTTTGTATGGGAAGAATCTGTGAAAATTGGAACCTGCCATCCTGTTAAACTAACTGCATCAATTCCCATCTCTTTTAAAGCTATTGCAATTAACCCAATTGCAACCTGTTCACCTGTGGAAACTATCTGGTCTACTTCCCTTGGGTCTGGTCTATCTGACATCTCCCTTGTTAAAGTAAGTAGCCTGTCTGTTTCTCCACTCATAGCAGAAGAAACAACAACAACCCTGTTTCCTTCATCTACAGCCTTTTTTATTTTCTTTGCAACATTTTTTATTCTTTCTACACTTCCGACAGATGTTCCACCGAATTTCTGTACAACTAAAGGCAAATTAATCCTCCAAAATCTTTAAGATATTTAGTTTTCTATATTTTATAATAATTTTCAACTTATTTCTTGCTAAATGACAAAAAATTACAACCTTATTAATGTTAAAATCTTTATCCTTTCAGATAGGAAATACTTTAAATTTAGAGGTAAA
>JALSSE010000004.1 GCA_026984415.1 Hydrogenothermaceae bacterium
AATTCACTTTAAGAAGATTTAGAAATGGAGAAGATACTATTGCAGTTACTGGAAACGTTTTAAGGGACTACTTAACAGATTTATTCCCAATCATAGAAGTTGGAACATCTGCACGTTCACTTTCTATTGTTCCTTTAATCGCAGGTGGTGGTGTATTTGAAACAGGAGCTGGTGGTTCTGCTCCTAAACACGTTGACCAGTTCTTAAAAGAAGGACATTTAAGATGGGATTCTCTTGGTGAATTCTTAGCATTTGTAGAGTCTTTAAAATTAGCTTACAAACATTCAGGCGAAGATAGAATTGTAGTTATTGCTGAAGCACTTGCAAAAGCAGTTGGAAAATATTTAGAAAATGATAAAACTCCAAAAAGAAAAGTTGGACAGTTAGATAATAGAGGTTCACATTTCTATTTAGCTTTATACTGGGCAGAAGCTCTTGCAGAGCAAACTGAAGATGAAGAACTTGCTAAAAAGTTTGCTGTTGTTGCAAAAGAATTAGCTGAAAATGAGCAAAAAATATTAGAAGAAATACAGGCAACAGAAGGTTTCCCTAAAGATATTGGTGGATACTACCATCCTGACGATGAAAAAGCTGAAAAAGCAATGAGACCAAGTCCAACATTTAATAAAATCATTGATTCTATCTAATACTAAAATTATAATAAAGGTAATTAGTTAAATAATTTACGGCTCTGGTACCAGAGCCGTGTTTTCTGTTTTAACAACAAAAATTTTATAAGGAGTGTGGAAGATGAATCTATATGAGTACGAAGCCTACGAAAAAGTCTTTAAACCAAATGGAATTCCTGTTCCAAGAGGTGTATTTACAGACCACTTGAACGACGACGTTATCCAGTTTGTTGAAGACATGGGCGGGGAAGTAGTTGTAAAATCTCAAGTCCTCGTTGGAAAAAGAGGAAAAGCTGGAGCAATTAAGTTAACAAAAGATGTAGAAGATGCAAAAGAAACAATTGATGCACTTCTCAGATACGACGTTTACGGTGAAAAACCTGTTGGTGTTTTGGTTGTTGAGAAAGCTAATATTTTAAAAGAACTCTACGCTTCAATTACTTATGATACAAGAACAAGAACACCTGCTGTTACTATTTCATGGGAAGGTGGAATGGAAATTGAAGAAATGGACCCTTCTAAAATCGGAACATGGCCTATAAATCCATTAATTGGACTTCATCCTTATATGGTGAGAAACTACCTTTTAGAACTTGGAGCTCCTGCTGAGCATGTAGACGTAATAAGACAAATCTCAGAAGTAATTGCAGCAATGTATAAAGCATTTTCAAATGCAGAAGCAAGACTTTTAGAAATCAACCCACTTGCAATTGTTGAAAAAGGCGGAAAAAAGAGAATTATGGCATTAGATGCAGTTGTTTCTATTGATGATGATGCATCTGTAAACCCAGCAAAAATATACGGAACAAGAACAACAGTTGGAAGACCTCCAACAGAAAGGGAAATTGCAGCTTCTGAAATTGATAGAGATGACCACAGAGGAAAAGCTGGCTCTTACGTTGAACAAGATGGAAATATTGGAATGATGACATTTGGTGGAGGAGGTTCCACTGTTACAATTGGAACATGTTATGAAATTGGATTAAAGCCTGCAAACTTTACTGATATTGGTGGAAACCCCCCAGCTGAAAAAATGTATAAAATTTCAAGAATAATACTTTCTAAACCAGGGTTAATAGGGGTATTAGTTGTAGGTGGAACAGCAAACAACACAAGAATTGATGTAACACTTGGAGAAGGTTTGGCAAATGCTATTAGAGATATGGCAAAAGAAGGAACTTTAAACAAAGACTTAATCTGGGTTGTTAGAAGAAACGGTCCAGAAGCAGAAAAAGGATTAAGAATGTTATACGAAGCATTTAAAGAAGTTGGAATAAAAGGTGAAATTTACGATTCTTCACTACCTTTAACTGAAGCACCAGTTAGATTAAAAGAGCTGTTAATCCAGTATGGAATAGTTAATGAAGAAGATTTAAAACCGTTAGTTCCTCCGCCAGAAGAAGAATTTGCAAAAGAGCTTGAGGAACTTAAAAAGGTAAAAGCACACGAAGGAGGAAACCAATAATGGAAAGAAATTGGAATTACGGAACTTCTTATTTAAATGACAAAACAGGAGTTATAGTTATTGGTATTACAGGAAGGGAAGCTTCACAGGTTGTAACAGAAACAGAAGCTATCTATCCCGGAATTACAAAGGCAGGTGTTACTCCTGGTAGAGGCGGTAAAGAAGTAGCTGGAGTACCTGTATTTAATACAGTAAAAGAGGCATTAGAAGACCCTGCTTTAAAAGAATCTATTAATACAGGACTTGTTTATGTTCCTCCTACATCAGTTAAAGATGCAGTATATGAATTAATAGATAATGGGATAAAAGTTATTTATATTGTTACTGAACACGTGCCAATAAAAGACACTGCTGAATTTTACTCTTATGCAAAAGAAAAAGGAGTAAAAATTGTAGGACCAACTTCTTTAGGGGCAATTGTCCCAAAGATTGGAAGGATTGGTGCTGTTGGTGGAAAAGACCCATTTATAGCTTATCAGAAACCAGATGAACCTGGTTCTTACGTGATTTTATCTAAATCTGGTGGTTTGACTACAACTACAGCTGAGATGATTAAAAGAAGAGGGTTTGGAATATATACAGCAATTGCCCTTGGTGGTGATGTTATTTCATGTACTACATACGCAGATGTATTACCTGAATTAGAAGAAGACCCTAATGTAAAAGGGGTTGTTTTACTCGGTGAACCTGGTGGTTCTTATGAGGAGCAGGCTGCACAACTTGTGATTAATGGTAAATTCACAAAGCCACTTGTTCCATTTATCGGTGGTAGATTTCAAGATTATTTAGCAGAAGGTGTGTCTTTCGGACATGCAGGTGCTGTTGTAGAAAGGGGAATGGGTAAAGCCTCTGATAAAATCAGAAAGTTCCTTGAAGCTGCAAAATACGGACCTGTTAATGTTGCATTTTTCTACCACGAAATTCCACAAAGATTACTTGAATTAGGTTGCGAAAGGGATTTACCTGATACAACTGGAGATATAGTAAAACCTCTATACTCTACACTTGAAGGTTAATTTTATATAAAGGTGGGTTAAATCCCACCTTATTTTTCCTCTCCACCTAACCTTTTTCTTAAGTCTTCAATTTCCTGTTTCCATTTTTCTTCAATTTCTTCAAGCTGTTTTTTCCATTTTTCTTCCATCTCTTCTTCAACTTTTTTCTCTATTTCTTTATAGTCTTTTGGTCTTGAAGATAAAGGAACAGCAGGTAATAATCCAATAGCCCTTTCCCTTTCCATCATGTAGTAAAGTAAAGGAACAACAACCAAAGAAAGTAATGTAGAAGCAAATGTTCCAAATATAAGAGAAATTGCCAATCCGTTAAATATCGGGTCAAAAATGATAACAAAAGCACCTACTATTAATGCACCAGCAGTAAGAATAATAGGTCTTGTTCTGATAATGCCAGCTTCAAGTAAAGCCTGCTCAACAGCATATCCCTGTTTTAATCTCTGTTCGGCAAATTCAACAACTAAAATTGAGTTTCTTAATATAATACCAGCAAGGGCAATAAATCCAATCATTGAAGTAGCTGTAAAGAAAGAACCCATTATCCAATGACCTGGAACAATTCCTATTAAAGTAAATGGAATAGGAGACATAAGAACTAAAGGTGCACTGAATGATTTAAACCATCCAACTAAAAGGATGTATAATCCTACAAGGGCAATTGCAAAAGCTATTCCCATATCTCTAAATGTTTCATATGTAACCTGCCATTCACCGTCCCATTTTACATAATACCTGTCAGCAAATTTAGGAACATGGGTTAATAACTGTTTTACCCCTTTTCCATCTGGAGTTTCTATATTTTTAATATCGTCCCACAAGTCAATAATAGGGTAAACAGGAGAGCCATAAGAATCATCAACATTTGCAATAACATAAACAGCTCCCTGTAAATTTTTTCTGTAAATATCTTTTGATACATTTGCCTGGTCTATATAAACTAAACTTCTAAGTGGAATTAAAGTTCCTTTTGGGGTTAAAATCTTTAAAGATAAGATATTATCAATAGAATTCCTAAATTTTTCCTGTAATCTAACAACAATTTTGTTTTGGTAAAGACTGTCTTCTTTATGGATTAATCCAATTGCATCTTCTGAGAGGGCAAGTCTCAGAATTTTCACAAGCATATCTTCTGTAACACCATACCTTTTTGCCATTTTACTGTTAATACGAACCTTGTACTGTCTCTGTGGTATGTTGTCGTAAATACCAACATCAACAATTCCGTTTGTATTTTCAAATAGAGCCTTGATTGTATAGCCTATTTCTATCCTTTTTTCTAAGTCTGGTCCATATACTTCAGCAACTATAGGAGAAAGGACTGGTGGTCCTGGAGGAGGTTCTACTACTGCTATATATTTAGCCCCTCTTCTTTTTGCAATTTCTGAAATCTTTGGTCTTATTCTTTCTGCAATTTGATGACTCTGGGCTGACCTTTTATGTTTGTTAACCAAGTTTATTTTTATCATTGCTAAATTTTTATCTTCCCTGAGGTAGTAATGCCTTACAAGTCCATTAAAATCAAAAGGAGCAGGTACTCCAACGTACATAACGTAATTTGTAACTTCATCAATTGTTTTTATATAATTTCCTAATTCTTTTACAGTTTCATAAGTATTTTCAAGGGTGGTTCCTTCTGGCATGTCTAAAACAACAAACAGTTCACTTTTATTGTCGTAAGGTAGTGTTTTTACTAACACAACTCGTGTTACTAACATTAGTATTGACAACATTAGAACACCCATAACCCCACCTAAAAACAACCATCTCTTCAATCTGCTTTCAAAAAGCGGCATATAGATTTTTTCAAGTAATGCGGCTATTAATCCAGCCCTTTCAGCCTCTTTAACTGCTCCAACTTCTGAAGGCTCCCTTTTTAAAAGTCGTAATGCCATATATGGGGTAATGATAAATGCCACAAGCATAGAGAAAAACATTGCAACAGAAGCATTAATCGGAATAGGTTTCATATAAGGTCCCATCATTCCAGAGACAAATGCCATAGGCATTAATGCAATTATTACTGTGAATGTAGCAAGAATTGTTGGATTTCCAACTTCATCGGTTGCTTTTACAGCTGCTTCTTCAGGGTCGTACTTACCCATTTCAAACCATCTGTGTATATTCTCAATAACAACAATCGCATCATCAACTAAAATACCTATAGCAAAGATTAAGGCAAAGAGAGTAACCCTGTTTAGAGTAAAACCGTATACTTCACTTAGGAACAGGGCTATAGAAAGGGTTACAGGAACTGTAAAGGCAACAATTAATGCTTCTTTCCAACCTAAAGTTACGGCAATTAAAAGAACAACAGAGAATGTTGCAATAAGAAGGTGTTCTATAAGTTCCATTGCTTTTTCTTGAGAAGTCTCGCCGTAATTTCTGGTTATCTTAACGTGTATGTCGTGGGGAATAACTTCTTCTTCTAACTTTTTTAGCTGTTTTTCTATCTCATTTGCAATAACAACAGCATTACTACCTTTTTTCTTTGCTGCTGCAACGGTTACAGCATTGAAAAGGTGGTCAACATCACCTTCACCTTGGGGACCAAATCCAAACTGGACATAATTATCAACTTCACCTTCACCTTCTACAACCTTTGCTATATCTTTTAAATAAATAGGTTTATTCTTATAAACTGTAACTATGAGGTTCTCTATATCCCTTTTCCTTTT
>JALSSE010000005.1 GCA_026984415.1 Hydrogenothermaceae bacterium
TGTCCCGGCTTTACTACTGCAACAAAATGGTCTAAATCACCTTTTCCTTTACCCATTCTTGTTTCTGCTGGTTTTCTTGTTACAGCTTTGTGTGGGAAAACCCTAATCCATACTTTTGCACCTTTTTTTGCTTCCCTAACAATTGCAATCCTCGCAGATTCTATCTGTCTTGAAGTCATCCAGCAAGGTTCTAAAGCCTGTAATCCATACTCTCCAAAATCAACTTTATTTCTACGGGAAGCTTTCCCTTTCATTCTACCTCTATGGGGTTTTCTCCATTTTAGTTTTTTAGGTTGTAATAACATTATCTAATCCTCCAATTTCTTAATTAAGCTGAGTGAAGTTCTTCTTCAATCTTACTTAAGACTTCCTCTTTTTGTGCTTCTAATTTATCACCTTTGTAAATCCACACTTTAACACCAAGAATTCCGTACTTTGTAGAAGCTCTTGCCGTTCCGTAATCAATATCTGCTCTTATTGTTTGTAATGGCATTCTTCCAGCCATAAACCATTCTTTCCTCGCAAGGTCTATACCACCTATACGTCCACCAACCTGAACTTTTATTCCTTTTGCCCCTGCTTTCATTGCGTTATCTATTGCCCTTTTCATCGCCCTTCTGTGGGAAACCCTTCTTTCAAGCTGAAGAGCTATATCTTCTGCAACTAATTTTGCATCTAATTCAGGTCTTTTTACTTCATCTACGTTAACAGTTATTTCTTTTGCCTTTGTCAACATTCCTAAAATTCTGTTTAATTCTTCAACTTCAGCACCTTTTCTACCTATTACTATTCCCGGTTTTGAAGCAAATATTTTTATTCTTATTTTTTCTCCAAGCCTTTCTATTAATACATCAGATATTCCTGCTGGCTTGTATTTTTCATTAACAAATTTTCTTATTTTTAAATCTTCATGTAAGATTGTGCTGTATTTTTTCTTATCAGCAAACCATTTTGATTTCCATGTTTTTGTTGTTCCTATCCTAAAACCTATTGGATTAACTTTCTGACCCAATGTTTTATCCTCCTTATGACCTTTCAGCCAGTGTTATATAAATGTGTGAAAATCTTCTTTTAATTACAGTAGCCCTTCCATAAGCCCTTGGCATGTACCTTTTTAGTCTTGGTCCATCTTCAGCGCGTATTTCTTTAATGTAAAGGTTATCAATATCCATATCTTTGTTTTCAGCATTTGCTATTGCACTTTTTAAAAGTTTTTCAACAATTCTTGCAGCCCTTTTATTTGTTTCCTGTAAAATACCTAATGCCACTCCAACATCTTTCCCTCTAATCAGGTTAATTACCTGTCTTGCCTTTGTTGGGGAGGTTCTTGCATATCTTAAAATTGCTTTAGCTTCTTTCTGTTCTGTTGTAGCCATTCTCATTCACCTCTTACTTTTTCTTCACAGCTTTTGCTGATTTATCTGGGTGTCCTCTGAATACCCTTGTCAGAGAAAATTCACCTAATTTGTGTCCCACCATTTCAGGTTGTATGTAAACAGGTATAAATTTTTGTCCATTATAAACTGCAATAGTATGTCCTACCATTTCTTCAGTAATTGTACATGCCCTATCCCAGACTTTTATAATTTTCCTTTCACCTGTTTCATTTAATTTTCTAATTTTTTTCAGTATTTTTTCATTTACGTATGGATTTTTATTTCTTTCGTTCCACTTACCTTTGTATCCCATTATTTTTTACCTCTGCGTTTGATAATGAATTTATCAGAATATTTAGCACCTCTTCTTGTTTTGTATCCTTTTGTAGGTTGTCCCCACGGAGAAACTGGGTGTTTACCAAAGTTTCTTCCTTCACCACCACCGTGTGGGTGGTCTACTGGGTTCATTGCAGTACCTCTAACTGTTGGTCTAATTCCTTTCCATCTCTTTCTACCTGCTTTTCCGTATTCTATTAGCTCATGTTCTGCTAAACCTACTGTACCTACTGTAGCCATACATTTTTTATGAACTAATCTAATTTCATTTGAAGGAAGTCTAACCTGAACGTAATCTCCCTGTCTACCTAATACCTGTGCTGACATCCCAGCAGCACGGACAAGCTGGCCACCTTTTTTAGGAGTTAATTCAATATTGTGGATTACTGTACCAACAGGGATGTTTTCTAAAGGAAGTGCATTTCCTGTTTTTATTTCAGCATCTGGCCCAGCCTGCACCATATCGCCAACCTGCAAGCCTTCTGGCCAGATTATGTACCTTTTTTCACCATCTAAATAGTGGAGGAGGGCAATCCTTGCACTTCTGTTTGGGTCATACTCAATAGCAGCAACCTTTGCAGGTACTCCCCATTTATCTCTTTTAAAATCTATAATTCTGTACCTTCTTTTATGTCCGCCACCTCTATGTCTGACTGTAATTCTACCTTGATTGTTTCTTCCTGCCTTTTGTTTTTTAGGGGCAAGTAAAGATTTTTCAGGTTTCGACTTTGTTATTTCCTTGAAATCGTATAAAATCGTATGTTTTGTACCATTAGTTACTGGCTTTAATTTTCTAACACCCATTATAATTCACCTCTAACTTCATATTAGTTCAGCAATGTTAATTGGTTTTTCTGATTCAACTTTAACAATTGCCTTTTTCCATTTTTTTGTAAAACCCGGTTTTCCAAAACCAACCCTCTTTGGTTTAGGTTTTACGATTACAGTTTTTACATCTTTTACCTTAACACCAAAAACATCTTCAAAAGCTTTTCTTATTTCAACTTTTGTTGCATCTAAAGCAACTTCAAATACAAGTTTGTTGTATTTTTCATTTTCATTAACTGCTTTTTCAGTTAATATAGGGCGTATTATTATGTCATAACTGGTTCTCATTTTCCTAACCTCTCATTCATCTTTTCAGCAGCTGATTTTGTTATTAAAACGTGGTCTGCATTTAAGATGTCATAAGTATTTAATCCTTCCACAAGTAAAACTTTTGCTTTTGGAAGATTTCTGAATGATTTCATTACATTTTCATCTTTTTCTGCAATTACTAAAAGTATTTTTGATTTTTCTAATCCTAAATTTGATAAAACTTCAATTGCATTTTTTGTTTTAGGGGTATCAAATGTAAAATCTTCAATAATTGTAAGTTCCCCATCTTTTAATTTTATTGTTAAAACACCTTTAAGGGCTTTTTTCCTAACTTTTTTTGGTAGAGAGTAATAGTAATCCCTTGGATGTGGTCCGTGGACTACACCACCACCTACAAATATATTAGCCTTCCTATCTCCATGTCTTGCTCTACCTGTTCCTTTTTGAGGCCATATTTTTGCCCTTGAGCCTCTAATTTCCGACCTCGTTTTAGCTTTTGCAGTTCCAGCCCTTCTTGAGGCTAACTGCCATTTTATTACTTCCCATACAGTTCCACTATTTACTTCTGTATTAAATATTTCATCATTTATGTTTACAGTTCCAACATTTTCTTTTTTATGGTTTACTACATTAATTTCCATTTATATACACCTCGTTCTGATTTTAAAGCTTAGCCTGCATATGCTGCTTTAGCTTTTTCTAATTTTCTTTTTCCTTTTCTACGTTTTGTAATCACACTTTCTTTGATTAGAACCACAGAATTTGGAGCACCAGGAACAGAACCTTTAACCAGTAAAAGACCTTTTTCTGGGATAATATCAACAACTTCAAGTCCTAAAACTGTGACAGTTTCATTTCCATGTCTACCTGCCATCCTTTGACCTTTAAAAACTCTTCCTGGGTCAGAACATGCACCAATTGAACCAACAGCTCTGTGGTATCTACTACCATGAGAATTTGGGAAACCTGAAAAATCCCATCTTTTCATTACAGAAGTAAATCCTCTTCCTTTTGTTTTACCTGTAATATCAACAAGATTTCCTTTTTCAAAAACATCTTCTAATTTTATTTCCTGTCCTAACTCTAAATTTTCATCCTCTTTGACAGGAACTTCCCTTAAATATTTTAGAGGTTTAATTCCAATTTTATTAAAAATTGCCAATAATGGTTTTGGAGTTCTTTTTTCTTTTCTATTACCTGTACCAATCTGGACTGCATTATAACCATCTCTTTCTTCAGTCTTTACTGAAACAACGTAGTTTGGCTCCACCTGTATAACAGTAACAGGTATTGCTTTCTCATTTTTAAAAATTCTTGTCATTCCTATTTTCTTTCCAATAATGCCTTTTGGCATGATTCTCACTCCTTTTAGCCTAATTTTATTTCTACATCAACTCCAGCTGGTAAACTGATATCCATTAATGCTTCAATGGTTTGAGGAGTTGCATTTTCAATGTCTATTAATCTTTTGTGTATTCTCATTTCAAAATGTTCTCTTGATTGTTCAAATTTATGTGTTGCTCTGAGAATACACCATTTCTTTTTTGTTGTAGGAAGTGGGATAGGGCCTTTTATAACCCCACCACTTCTTTTAACTGTATCTATTATCTGTTTAACAGATTGGTCTAAAACTTTATGGTCAAAAGCTTTTAATTTAATTCTAATTTTTTCGTGAACCATTTTTCACCCCTATTACTCAATAATTTCTGTAACAACACCAGCACCAACAGTTCTACCACCTTCTCTGATAGCAAATCTCATTTGCTCTTCTATAGCTACTGGTTCCATTAATTCTACTGTTAATTCTACGTTGTCCCCTGGCATTACCATCTCTTGTCCTTCTGGTAATCCTACTACTGAACCTGTGATGTCTGCTGTCCTGATGTAAAACTGCGGTCTGTATCCTAAGAAGAATGGTGTGTGTCTTCCTCCTTCTTCTTTTGATAGTATGTATACTTGCGCTTTGAATTTCTTGTGTGGTGTGATTGAACCTGGTTTCGCTAATACTTGTCCCCTTTCTACTTCGTCTTTAGCTATCCCTCTTAGTAGTACTCCTACGTTGTCCCCTGCTACTGCTTCGTCTAACATCTTCCTGAACATTTCTATCCCTGTTACTACTGTCTTCTTTATCTCATCTGATAACCCTACTATCTCTACTTCATCCCCTACTTTTAATACTCCTCTCTCTACTCTTCCTGTTACTACTGTTCCCCTTCCTGATATTGTGAATACATCTTCTATCGCCATTAGGAATGGTTTGTCTGTTTCCCTCTCTGGTGATGGAATGTAGTTGTCCATTGCGTCTAATAGCTCTTCTATTGATTTTAACCATTCTTCTTTGTCTTCTAATGCCCCTAATGCTGAACCTTTTATTACTGGTACGTCGTCCCCTGGAAATTCGTATTTGCTTAAGAGTTCTCTTACTTCTAATTCTACTAATTCTAATAGTTCTTCGTCGTCTACCATGTCACATTTGTTTAAGAATACTACTATTGATGGTACGTTTACCTGCCTTGCAAGTAGTACGTGCTCTCTTGTTTGTGGCATTGGCCCATCTGCTGCTGATACTACAAGAATTGCCCCGTCCATCTGGGCTGCACCTGTTATCATGTTTTTGATATAGTCTGCGTGACCTGGACAGTCTACGTGGGCGTAGTGTCTCTTTTCTGTTTCATATTCTACGTGGGTGATGTTGATTGTTATCCCTCTGTCCCTTTCTTCTGGTGCTTTATCTATGTCCCCGTATCCTATGAATTCTGCTAATCCTTTCTTTGATAATACGTATGTTATTGCTGCTGTTAATGTTGTCTTACCATGGTCTACGTGTCCTATTGTCCCCACGTTTAAGTGCTCTTTCTCTCTGACAAATTTTTCTCTTGCCATCTTCTCGTTTAACCTCCTAAA
>JALSSE010000006.1 GCA_026984415.1 Hydrogenothermaceae bacterium
TTTTAAATCTAAAGTATAATATTTTAAAATTCAATCATGGAGGTTAAAGATGGGAAAACTTACTTTAGGTTTGGTTTTGGGTTTTGCTGTCTTTAACTTTTCCTTTGGGCTACCTGCACATTTAGAGAAGGCAAAACAGGGATGTGAAGCTGGAAAAAAGGCAGACTGTATAAGACTGAGTATTGTCTTTTATCAAAAGAAAGATTTTAAGAACGCATTTGAATACAGCAAGAAAGCCTGTGATTTAGGAAGTAGTGATGGTTGTTCTAAAGTTGGTTTTCATTATTTAGATGGTATTGTTGTTAAAAAAGATTTAAAAAAAGCATCTGAATATTTTAAAAAATCCTGCGATATGGATGAGTCCCGTGGATGTTATAACCTTGCACTTTTATACGATAAAGGAGAAGGGGTAAAACAAGATAAAAAAATGGCTAAAAAACTTTACGAAAAGGCGTGTAAATTAAGAAATAGATGGGCTTGTCAGGCAATAGGTAAAGATGTTGTTTCTGCATTAAGGTAGTTTTTCCAAAAGAACAACAACCTGTGATATCCCTGCTTTACCTTCTCCCACTTCCCCTATTTTTTCATTTGTTTTCCCTTTTAAAAATATCTGGTTTTCTGGGATTTCAAGTATTTTTGCAGTATTTTTTATAATTTTTTCCCTGTATTTTTTTAGTTTTGGTTTTTCCATTATTATTACTGCATCAATATTTGATATTTTATAACCTTTTTCTTTAACTATTTTAATTGCTTCTTTTAAGAAAATTTTGCTTTCTACATTTTCCCATTTTTTATCTGTATCTGGAAAAAGCTCCCCTATATCTCCATATCCAACTGCTCCAAGAAGAGCGTCTGTAAGTGCGTGGAAAAAAATATCTCCGTCAGAATGGGCTACCCAACCTTTTTCAAAAGGAATTTCAACTCCACCAATAGTGAGTTTTTTACCTTCTTCTAACTTGTGAATATCATAGCCAATACCTACTCTAAAGCTCATTTTTACCCAGATTAAGTGGAAGATTTACTTCCAGTCTAATTTTTCCCTTAAGATATCAAAATAGTTTTTATATGGAGTTCTTACTATACAGGCGTAATGTGGAGATTGTTTTACAACTATTTTGTCTCCGTACTGTAGCTGTGTTCCTTCCTGTCCATCTAACGTTAGCCATGCATCTTTTTCTTCTGAAACAAGCTCTATTGTTAACGGTTCCATATTTGGAAGTATTATAGGTCTATCTGTTAACGTATGGGGACATATTGGGACTACAAGGAATATTTCCATCATTGGATAAACGATAGGACCACCTGCTGAAAGGGCATATCCTGTTGAACCGTTTGGCGTTGATATAATAATTCCGTCTCCATTAAAGGTTGTTATGTATCTATCTCCTACATATACAGCTACATCAACTATCCTTGCTAAAATTGCTTTATTTACAACAACGTCATTTAAAACATCAGCTTCAAGTATCTTTTTTCCATCTCTTATTAATGATGCTCTCAGCATCATTCTTCTTGATACACAGAGAGGTTTTGAAAGGATTATGTCTAATTTTTCAAATGCTTCATCTTCGTTCAACTCAGTTAAAAATCCTAATCTTCCAAGATTTATACCAAGTACAGGTATTTTGAATTTTGATACTCTCCTTGTTGCTATCAGTAAGGAGCCGTCTCCACCAACAACAAGTAAGAGGTCAACCCCCATCATATTTTTTTCATTTTCAAGGTCTGCAAGGTTTTCAAAAACTTCAGATTTGATACCTCTTTTCTCTAACCATTCTTTTAGATTTTGTGAAAATTTTCTTGCTTCATCACTTGCTTTTGTAAATATCTTTACTTTTTTATATAAAGGGTACAGATTTCCCATTAATGCCTCTTTGTAAATATTATTAAATTACAGAAATTATAATCCTAAAAAAAGGAATGTGCCACCTTCAATTTTGAAAGTGGCTTTATTTTATCCTTCTAAATATTCTTTAGTCCATTCTTGATATAAAGGGTAAGAAGAGCATAAAGATAATACATCTTCCTTGACTTCCTGTATGATTTTTTCATTATCAAGATTTTTTAGAACTTTTACTATGTTTTTGGCAATCCTTCTCATATCGTTTTCTTTCATTCCCCTTGTTGTTAGAGCTGCTGTTCCAAGCCTTATTCCTGATGTTACCATTGGTTTTTCAGGGTCAAAAGGAATTGCATTTTTATTAACTGTTATATTTGCTTTGCCAAGGGCATCTTCAGCCTGATTTCCTTTTACATTTAAAGGTCTTAAATCAACTAAAACAATGTGTGAATCTGTTCCACCTGAAACAATCCTTAATCCTTCTGCTTTAAGCTCTTCTGCTAAAACTTTTGCATTCTCCACAACCTGTTTTGCATACTGGGTAAACGAAGGTTGAAGTGCCTCTTTAAATGCTACTGCTTTAGCTGCAATTACGTGCATTAAAGGACCACCTTGAAGTCTTGGAAATACCCATTTATCAATGTCTTTTGCAAATTCTTCTTTACACAGGATAAGACCACCTCTTGGACCTCTTAATGTTTTATGGGTTGTTGATGTTACAAAATGTGAATAAGGAACAGGTGAAGGATACGCTCCTCCTGCAATTAAACCTGCGTAATGTGCCATATCCACCATAAGTAAAGCACCAACTTCATCTGCAATTTCTCTAAATTTTGCAAAATCTATTATCCTTGAGTATGCAGAAGCACCCGCAACAATCATTTTTGGTTTATGCTCTTTTGCAAGTCTGTAAACTTCATCGTAATCTATAAGTTCTGTCTCTGGATTTACCCCATACTGAACAGAGTTAAAAACAATTCCAGAAATATTAACCTTTGCACCGTGGGTTAAATGTCCTCCATGGGCAAGGCTCATTCCCATAATAGTATCCCCTGCTTCAAGCTGTGAGAAATAAACAGCCTGATTTGCCTGAGAACCTGAATGGGGTTGAACGTTTGCATGTTCAGCTCCGTATATTTCTTTAACCCTCTGTATCGCTAAATCTTCAACAATATCTACATATTCACATCCACCGTAGTACCTTTTATGGGGTAAACCTTCTGCGTATTTATTTGTTAAAACGGAGCCCTGGGCTTCCATTACCGCTTCTGATGTGTAATTTTCAGATGCTATCATTTCAAGGTGTTCTTGCTGTCTTTTAAATTCTTTTGAAATTGCTTCAAATACTTCCCTGTCTTGATTTTTTAAATGTTCTAACAATTTTTCCTCCTGATTTATAAAATTAACAGTTTAGCTCTTCAATATTTTCTATAAGGTGAACCCTGTGTTCGTGTCTTCCACCTTCAAACTCAGTTGAAAAGAAGGTATCAACAATTGAAAGGGCGTGGTCTGTACCTATAACCCTCTGCCCTAAACAGAGTAAATTTGAATCGTTATGCTTTCTTGCCATCCTTGCCATAAAATCATTTGTACATAAAGCTGCTCTAACTCCTTTTACTTTATTTGCAGTAATTGACATTCCTATTCCTGTTCCACAAATGAGAATTCCTCTATCAACTTCATTTTCAGCAACTGCTTTTGCTACTTTTTCAGCAAAAAGTGGGTAATCTGTTCTTTCTTTTGAAAATGTACCTTTATCAATTACTTCAATTCCTTTTTCAATAAGGTATTTTTTTATCATTTCTTTATAATCGTAACCTGCGTGGTCACTGCCTATAGCTACTTTCATTAAAGCCTCCAGATATTAGGATATTATAAAAATATTATACTATACTGGTATTTTTAACAGATGATAAAAATCAAAGTTCTTTAAATTTGTTAGTGATTGGCATTCTTCTATCTTTTCCAAATGCCCTGTGGGTTATTCTTATTCCAACAGGTGCCTGTCTTCTTTTGTACTCGTTATTGTCTATCATTTTGATTATTCTTTTTACAGTTTCTTCATCAATTCCTATTTTTAGTATTTCTGTGGCTGGTATATCTTCCTCAACGTAGAGTTTTATTATCTCATCTAAAATTGGATATGGAACAAGTTCGTCTTCGTCTTTCTGGTTTGGTTTAAGCTCTGCAGAAGGAGGTTTTACAAGAACCCTGTCTGGTATCACGTGGGATATGCTGTTTCTGTATTCTGCAAGTTCATAAACTTTTGTTTTAAGTACATCTTTTAGAACAGCAAAACCGCCAACCATATCACCATAAAGGGTTGCATACCCTACACTCATTTCAGATTTATTTCCAGTTGCTAAAACTATCCAGCCAAATTTGTTTGATAAAGCCATTAAAAAATTCCCTCTAATCCTTGCCTGTAAGTTCTCTTCTGCATGTCCCGGTTTTGTTCCTTCAAAGATAGGTTGAAGTTCTTTTAGATAAGAATCAAATATATTTTTTATAGGGAGAATGAATGTTTCAATTCCTAAATTTTTTGCCAGTTCTTCTGCATCTTCATTACTTTCTTCTGATGTGTACTGGGAAGGCATTAAAACCCCTTTTACATTTTCTTTTCCTAATGCATCAACAGCAATACAGGCAGTTAATGAGCTGTCAATTCCTCCACTTAATCCTATTACGACCTTTTCAAATCCATTTTTCTTTATGTAATCTTTTAAACCTGTAACTAAAGCTTTGTAAACTAACTCAATTTCTTTATTTTCTAAAATAATTTTTTCAGGAAGCACAGATATTTTTTCTTTTATTTTATAATTTAAGAAAACTTCATTAACCCTTTCTTCCCTTTTGTAAGAAGCCCTTAATTCTTTTAACCTGTTGTCTTTTAACTGCTTTCTAAAAATAGTATCAAGTTCTAAATCACATATAATAAGGTCTTCTTCAAATGGTTTTCCCCTTTCGTGTATATTTCCATCTGGGTCAACTATCAGGCTGTTTCCGTCAAAAACAAGCTCATCCTGTCCTCCAACAAGGTTAACGTATGCCAGAGAGACGAGGTTGTCCCTTGCCCTGACTTTTAACATTTCTTCCCTTATTTTTGCCTTTCTCATATAGTATGGGGAAGCATTAATATTTATTATTAGTTCTGCACCTTCTATAGCCTGTGTATTGATTGGGTTTTCTGGATACCATATATCTTCGCAGATTGATAAACCGATTTTATAACCTTCTATGTTTAAAAGTGTTATCTCGTTTCCTTTCTGAAAATACCTCAACTCATCAAAAACACCGTAATTTGGAAGGTGGTTTTTATGGTATTTTGTAACTATTTCTCCATTTAGTAAAACTGCTGCAGCGTTGAATATATCAACATTTTTATCAACAAAACCAACAATAGAGATTATATCTTTTGAAGCATCTGCTATTTTTTTTAAATATTTAATATTTTTGTTTATAAAACTTGGTTTTAGAAGTAAATCTTCTGGAGGATAACCTGTAATTGCCAGTTCGGGAAACGCTATTATGTCACATTCTTTCTTTTTTGCTTTTTCAATAAAATCTATAATTTTTTTTGTATTCCCTTCAATATCTCCAACAGTAGAATTAATCTGGGCAAGGGCTAATCTAATTTTTTTCATAATTAACTCCAAAAGGTTATTTTAGAGTAATTATAATATAAAAAATGAAATTTGAATTGATACTGAGTTTAGCTGGAATTTTTTTCTTCTTTTGATTTAATCTCGCATTTCTCCTGAATTTCTGTAATATCCCTTGAAATTCCAAGGATAGCAATTACTTTTCCATTTTTGTCTTTTATTGGAGTTTTTATAACATCAAAATATAACTTT
>JALSSE010000007.1 GCA_026984415.1 Hydrogenothermaceae bacterium
GTTTGAAGAACTTGAGAACTCAAAAAGGGTAGAAAATGGGAAAGAATATCCAGGTACATTTAACCCTGTTTATATGATGGCATCATCAGGTGCGAGAGGTAGTAAAGACCAGATTAGACAGCTTGCAGGAATGCGTGGTTTGATGGCAAAACACTCAGGTGAATTTATTGAAACTCCAATTCGTTCAAACTTTAGAGAAGGTTTATCTGTTGTTGAGTACTTTATATCAACGTACGGTGCAAGGAAAGGACTTGCAGATACAGCTTTAAAAACTGCTGTTGCAGGGTACTTAACAAGAAGACTTGTTGACGTTGCACAGGATGTAATTATCACAAATGATGATTGTGGAACACTAAAAGGTATAAAAGTGTCTGCTATTGTAGAAGCAGGTGAAATAGTTGTTCCTTTAAAAGATAGAATTGTTGGAAGATACGCAGTTGAAGATATATTTGACCCAGATACTGGAGAAATAATTGTTGCTGCTGGAGAAGAAATAGACGAAGAAAAGGCAAAAGAGATAGAGTTATCTGGACTTGAAGAAGTAAAAATAAGGTCTGTTTTAACCTGTGACCAGAGACACGGTGTCTGTGCAAAATGTTACGGTAGAGATTTATCACAAAACAAACTTGTTGATATTGGGGAAGCTGTTGGTATTATTGCTGCCCAATCTATTGGAGAACCAGGAACTCAGCTTACAATGAGAACTTTCCATATTGGTGGTGCTGCAACTGCTAAAAAAGTTCAAAACAAACACGTTGCTTCAACAGAAGGAATTGTAAAACTATTAAATATAAAAACAGTTACAGATAAAGATGGAAATGTTCTTGTAATAAACAGAGAAGGTGCTATCAAAATAGTTGATGAAAATGGAAAAATAAAAGAAAGATTTCCTGTTTCGTACGGTGCAACAATAAAAGTCAAAGATGGACAAAAAGTCAAACCTGGTGATGTTCTTGCTGAATGGGACCCATTCAGTGTTCCTATAATTGCAGAAAAATCAGGTTTACTTGAATTGAGAGACGTTATATTAGACGTAACTTTAAGGGAAGAAAGGGATAACATTACTGGAAAAACAATACTTGATATAAGCTTTATGAGACCTAAAGATGCGTATCTCCACTCCCCAAGAATGGTTATTAAAGGAGATGATGGAAAAGAGTATATTTACGATTTACCAGTAAACACGCTACTCTTAATTCCAAGGGATAAATTAGTAACTGACTGGCATAAATGTCTTGCGTGTTCTGAAGCAGAAAAAGCAGATGTTTACCATAACTATTTACAGTTAAAAGAAGACTACAAGGTTTATGAAGGTGATATTATTGCCAAAATTCCAAGGGAAAGGGCTAAAGTTAGAGATATAGTTGGTGGTTTACCAAGGGTTGAAGAATTATTAGAAGCAAGGGAGCCTAAAAATAAAGCGGTAGTATCAGAAATAGATGGAATAGTTAGAATTTATGAAGATGCCGATGAAATTATTGTTTACAACCCAGTTACAGGAAAATCTGCAACTTACGATGTTCCAAAAGACTCTTATGTTATTGTAAAAAATGGACACCATGTAAAAGAAGGTCAGGATTTAGTAGACAACGGTAAACTAAAAGCTGAATTTGATGGTGTAGTTAGGATAAAAAGTAAGGGTGTAAGGATAATAATCTTTAATAAAGAAACAGGACAGCAAAAAGAGTACTCAGTGCCAAGAGGTAAGTTCATAATTGTTAAAGACGGAGAATCTGTTAAAGCAGGAGACCCTATTACAGATGGAACACCAAATCCTCACGATATACTGAAAATAATGGGGCCTGAAGAACTTGCAGCATTTTTAGTAAAAGAAGTTCAGATGGTTTACAGACTTCAAGGTGTTGAGATTAACGACAAACACTTTGAGGCTATCATAAGACAGATTTTAAGAAAAGTTAAAATAGTTGACCCTGGAGATAGCAAATTCTTATTAAATGAGATAGTTGATAAATTAGACCTTCAGGAAGAAATAGAGGCTATAATTAAAGAAGGTGGAAAGCCTCCAAAATCTGAACCTGTATTAGTAGGAATAACAAAAGCATCTCTATCAACAAGAAGCTGGATTTCTGCTGCATCTTTCCAGGAAACAACAAGAGTTTTAGCAGATGCTGCAGTTGAAGGAAAACAGGATAAACTTGAAGGGTTAAAAGAAAATGTTATTATAGGTAATATCGTTCCTGCTGGAACAGGTGTTAAGCAATATGCAGAAGTAAAAGCTATTCTTCCAAAAGAAGAATTAGAAGCACCATCTATATTTAAAGAAGAATCTTCACAAACAGAAGAAGAGTAAAATTTTGGGTGGAAATTTCCACCCTTTTTCCTATTTTATATGCTTTAAAATTATTAAATAACAAGTCATTGACAAAAAATAGCAATTTTAGTAAAATGATAGCTTGTCTTATATTATAAGGAGGTATAAGTGTGCCAACGATAAACCAGTTAGTTAGAAAGGGAAGAGAAAAAGTAGTTAAAAAATCAAAAGCACCTGCTTTAGAAGGAAATCCACAAAAAAGAGGTGTTTGTGTAAGGGTTTATACAACAACCCCTAAAAAGCCTAACTCTGCATTAAGAAAAGTTGCAAGGGTTAGATTATCTAATGGATACGAAGTTACATGCTACATTCCAGGTATAGGCCATAACCTTCAGGAGCACTCAATTGTTTTAGTAAGGGGTGGAAGGGTAAAAGATTTACCTGGTGTTAGATATAAAATCATCCGTGGTGCTTTAGATGCACAGGGTGTTAAAGATAGAAAACAGTCCCGTTCTAAATACGGTGCAAAAAGACCAAAAAAATAAATTAAAGAGGTAAAGAAATGCCAAGGAAAGGACCTGTAAAGCCAAGAGAAATTATGCCTGACCCTATTTATAAAGATGTGTTGGTGCATAAATTAATTAACAAAGTCATGTTAGACGGTAAAAAAAGCGTTGCTGAAAAAATAGTTTATGGTGCAATGCAAATTCTTGCTGAAAAAACAGGTGAAGAACCATTAGTTGCTCTGCACAAAGCAATAGACAACATCAAACCAGACCTTGAAGTCAGGTCAAGAAGGGTTGGTGGTTCAACATATCAGGTTCCTATGGAAGTACCACCAAGAAGACAGGAATCTTTAGCTTTAAGATGGCTTGTTGAAGCAGCAAGAAATAAATCAGGAAAAGGCAATTACACGATGTTAGAAAAACTATCTAACGAATTATTAGATGCTTACAACAACAGAGGTGCTGCTGTTAAGAAAAGAGAAGATACAAGAAGAATGGCAGAAGCAAATAAAGCATTTGCCCATTACAGATGGTAATCAAATAAAAATGAAAATCTAAATTAAATAAAAATTTGCAAATTTAAAATTAAATTTTTAAGACAATCGGAGGAAAATTAAAATGGCTAGGCAATTGCCAATTGAAAAATTAAGAAATATAGGGATTGTTGCCCACATTGATGCTGGGAAAACAACAACCACAGAAAGAATACTGTTTTATACAGGTAAAACTTACAAAATAGGTGAAGTCCATGAAGGTGCTGCCACAATGGACTGGATGGAACAGGAAAAAGAAAGAGGAATTACAATCACATCAGCTACAACGGCAGCATACTGGAAAGGTTATCAGCTAAATATAATTGACACTCCGGGACACGTTGACTTTGGAGTTGAAGTTGTACGTTCAATGAAGGCCCTTGATGGTATTGTTTTTGTATTTTCATCAGTTGAAGCTGTTCAGCCACAATCAGAAGCTAACTGGAGATGGGCTGATAAATTTGGTGTTCCAAGGATAGCATTTGTTAACAAAATGGATAGAACAGGTGCAGACTTCTTTAATGTTTATGAAGATATAAAGAAAAAGTTAGGAGCCAACGTTGTTCCTATACAAATACCAATTGGTGCAGAAGATAATTTTGTAGGTGTTGTAGATTTATTTGATATGAAAGCGTACGTATGGCAGGGTGATGAATTAGGTGCAAAATTTGATATAACAGATATTCCTGATGATTTAAAAGATACAGCAGAAGAATGGCGTGAGAAAATGATAGAAGCTATTGCTGAAACTGATGATGAATTAATGGAAAAGTATCTTGAAGGTGAAGAACTTACAACTGAAGAACTTAAAAAAGCCTTAAGGAAAGCTACAATAAGCAGAGAAATAGTTCCTATGCTCTGTGGTTCAGCATTTAAAAACAAAGGGGTTCAGCCTTTATTGGATGCAGTAATAGATTTCCTTCCTTCACCAAAAGATGTACCACCTGTAAAAGGTGTTAATCCAAATACTGGTGAAGAAGAAGAAAGACATGCAGATGATAACGAGCCTTTCTGTGCACTTGCATTTAAAGTTATGGCAGACCCATATGCAGGACAGTTAACTTACTTTAGAGTTTATTCAGGACACATAAAAGTTGGTGATACAGTTCTTATAGCAAATAAAAATAAAAAAGTTAGGGTTGGAAGAATTTTAAGAATGCACGCAAACCAGAGGGAAGAAATTGAAGAAATTTACGCTGGTGATATTGGTGCAGCTGTTGGAATGGATACAACAACAGGAGATACATTATCAGATTTAAATAAACCAATAATCCTTGAATCTATGGAATTCCCTGAGCCTGTTATTGCTATGGCTATTGAGCCAAAAACAAAAACAGACCAGGAAAAGTTATCTCAGGTTTTAAACAAGTTTATGAAAGAAGACCCAACATTTAAAGTAACTGTTGACCCTGAAACAAATCAAACACTTATACACGGAATGGGTGAACTTCACCTTGAAATTATGGTTGATAGAATGAAAAGAGAATACAACATTGACGTAAATGTTGGTAAACCTCAGGTTGCATACAAAGAAACAATTAAATCTTCTGCAAAAGGTGAAGGTAAATTCATAAGACAGTCTGGTGGTAGAGGTCAGTACGGACATGCCATTATAGAAATAGAACCTTTACCAGACAAAGAATACGAATTTGTTGACAAAATAGTTGGTGGTGTAATTCCTAAAGAATTTATCCCTCCTGTTGATGCAGGTATAAGAGAAGCAATGCAAAACGGTATAGTTGCAGGATATCCAATGATAAATGTTAAAGCAACACTTTTTGATGGTTCATTCCACGAAGTTGACTCATCTGAGGTTGCATTTAAAATAGCTGGTTCAATGGCATTTAGAGATGCTGCGAAAAAAGCTAATCCTGTCCTTTTAGAACCAATTATGCTTGTTGAAGTTGATACACCTGAAGAATACATGGGTGATGTTATGGGAGACCTTAACAAAAGAAGAGGAAAAATATTAGGAATGGAAAAAAGAGGAACTACACAAACAATTAGAGCTGAAGTTCCTTTATCAGAAATGTTTGGTTATGCAACTGACTTAAGGTCATTAACACAGGGTAGAGCAACATTTACTATGACATTTGAAAAATATGAAGAAGTTCCAAAACACATTGCAGAACAGGTTGCCGGTGAAAGGGCAAAAGCAAAAGCTTAAAAATTAAAAATTATTTAGGAGGTTAAACGAGAAGATGGCAAGAGAAAAATTTGTCAGAGAGAAAGAGCACTTAAACGTGGGGACAATAGGACACGTAGACCATGGTAAGACAACATTAACAGCAGCAATAACATACGTAT
>JALSSE010000008.1 GCA_026984415.1 Hydrogenothermaceae bacterium
AGCAAATGCAAGGGTTAGGGAAATCTTTAAAATCAGGTCAAAAGCAATAAAAAGTTTAAGGGAATATTTGGAAAGTAAAGGATTTATGGAAGTTGAGACACCAATACTTCAGCCAGTTGCCTCTGGTGCCCTTGCTAAACCTTTTGTTACATATCACAATGCATTGGATATGAATCTATTTTTAAGAATAGCACCAGAACTTTATTTAAAAATGTTAGTTGTTGGCGGATACAACAGGGTTTATGAGATTGGTAGGAACTTCAGAAATGAAGGTATAGATACAACCCATAATCCAGAATTTACAATGGTTGAATTTTATGCAGCCTATCTTGATTACAACGATTTAATGGATATGACAGAAGAACTGCTAAGAAAAATATTATTAGATACTGTCGGCACTTTAGAAATAACATGGGAAGGGCAAAAATTAGACTTTTCAAAACCTTTCAGAAGATTACCTTTCTTTGATGCGTTAAAAGAAAAAACAGGAAAAGATAAAGATTTCTTTTTAAACGAAGAAAAAGCAAGAAGTCTTGCTAAAGAAGTTGGAATTCCAAAAGCAGATACTCTAACCCATCTAAAAATTTTAGACAAACTTTTTGAACACTTTATAGAAGAAGATTTAGTGCAGCCTACATTTGTAATTGATTTTCCTAAAATACTATCTCCCCTTGCAAAAACCCATAGAAACGACCCAGATTTAGTTGAAAGGTTTGAACTAATTGTAAATAAACAGGAAATTGCAAATGCATATACAGAATTAAACGACCCTGAAGACCAGAGAAAAAGGTTTATACAGCAAATTGTAGAAAAGGAAATGGGTGATGAAGAGGCTATGGATATTGATGAAAATTTCCTTATGGCACTTGAATACGGCTTACCGCCAACAGGAGGAGAAGGGATAGGAATTGATAGATTAGTGATGATGTTAACTGACTCCCCATCTATTAGAGAAGTTATACTTTTCCCTACTTTAAGACCAGAAAAAGAATAAATTTAAAAATAAATAAATTAAAGAACAGAGGTAAAAATTGGAAAGTAGATTTACAGGTGCTTTAGTTGGGGCAGCTATAGGCGATTCTATGGGAATGTGTGTTGAAGAAATACCTGTAGATGAAGTTATACTTTACTATGGAGATAAAATAAAAAATCTTGTAGAGCCACATCCTGCTTCTCCAGCTTCTTTTTTAAGGGCTGGTGAAAACTCCAGTGAATTTGAAATAGTAAAAATAGTAACAAAGTCTATTGTTGAAAAAGGTAGAATTGATATAAGGGATATTATTGAAAGATTTATTGAATTTGAAGAAAAAGAAGAAATACACAGCTATGTAGACCCTTCTTTTTTAGTTGAAATAAAGGCATTAAAAGAAGGAAGAGAAACAAGTAGAGGTGGAAGCAGCATAGAAGGGGCCCTTTCAGCAATCCCAATTGGTATGTACCATTACACAAATCCTATTTTGGCTGTTGAAGGTTCAAAATCAGTTGTTTTAATAACCCACAGAAATGAATTTGTTATAGACACTGCTTCTGTTATTGCTGTAACTATGGGAGAAATGTTGCAGGGAAGATTTTATTTAGAAGAAGAACACAAATATTTAATAGAATTTTTAAAAACATTTGTTAAAAAAAATGAAACTAAATATTATCTAAACAAAGTCGAAACTTTACTTGAAAAAGATGCAGATTATGAAGAAGCAATTAATGAATTAGGGAACGGTTCTTTTTGTTTAGAAGCCCTTTCGCTGGCTTTATTTATATTTTTAAAAACTCCAAATAATACTGAAAACGTGATTATTCAGGCAGCAAATTCTTACGGTAATTATGGAGGAGATACAGATTCTATAGCACTTCTTGCTGGAGCTTTTGCAGGAGCTTACAACTCTGAAGAAAGTATTCCAGAAACATGGAAAAAAAGTTTAAAAAGTTATAAAGAGGTAGTTGAATTAGCACGGGGATTATATAAAGTAGCATTACACGATACAGGAGGAATTTGAGAAATGGCAAAGAAAAAAGGTAGGTTACAGGAGCAATTTTTAAATACAATAAGAAAAGAAAAAGTCAGGGTATTTGTTTATCTTGTTAATGGGGTAAAATTAGAGGGAAAAATCAGATATTTCGATAATTTCACCATACTTCTAAAAGAAGGTCCAAGACAGATACTCATTTACAAACACGCAGTAACTACAGTAATCCCAAAGTCTGAAATAGAGTTTGAATTTGTGGAAGAAGAAGAAAAAGAGGAGGAAGAAAATACATAATTAATTAACTTCCTTTTTAAAAGGTCGGGATTTATTTTTATTGAAAAATAATATAAATTGATTTATACTTTAATAATAACTATTACTAATAAGGAGGAAGAACAATGAAGAAAAAAATTATTATGGGTTTGGTTACGGTTTTTGCAGCTTCTTCTTTTGCCAGTGATTCCCAGCTACTAAAAGAAGCAAGAATGTATTTTAAACCTTTACCAAAGAAACCAACTTCACCAGCCTACAACCCAACTACCCCAGAAAAAGTAGAGTTAGGAAAAAAACTTTATTACGACCCAAGACTTTCTTTAAGTGGTGTTATCAGCTGTAATACATGTCATAATCTTGCCATGTATGGTGTTGATGCGGTAGAAACATCATTAGGTCATAAGTTTTTGACAGGTGGTAGAAATGCTCCAACTGTTTTAAACGCTGATTTCCAGATTGCACAGTTCTGGGATGGAAGGGCAAAAAATTTAGAAGAACAGGCAAAAGGTCCAATCTTAAACCCTGTTGAAATGGATATGCCAAACCCAGATTTAGTTATAAGTAGGTTAAAAACAATTGAAGAATATGTAAATGAGTTTAAAAAAGCATTCCCAAAAGATAAAAATCCTGTAAATTACGATAATGTAGCAAAAGCAATTGCAGCATTTGAGAGAACACTTATTACACCTTCAAGGTTTGATAAATTTTTAGAAGGTGATACAAATGCATTGACAAAGAAAGAAAAAGAAGGTTTAAAACTATTTATGGCAAAAGGTTGTGCAGGATGTCATAGTGGTGTTGCTTTAGGTGGGACAATGTATCAAAAAATGGGTGTTGTAAAACCATACCCAGCTGCTTTAATTGGTGAAGATTTAGGTAGATATGAAGTAACTAAAAAAGAAGCTGATAAACACGTATTCAAAGTTCCAATCCTCAGAAATGTAACAAGAACTTATCCTTACTTCAGTAAAGGTAAAATATGGGACATTAAAGAAGCAGTTAAGATAATGGCAGAATATCAGCTTGGGCAGAAATTAACTGAAGATGAGGTTGATAAAATTGTTGCTTTCTTAGACAGTTTAACAGGAGAAATACCTAAGGAAGCTTTACAACTACCAGTATTACCTCCATCTGCTCCAAATACACCAAAACCACAGCTTTAATATAAAAACCCCTCTAAAGAGGGGTTTTGTTTTAATCAAAATAATCAACTTTGTATTTTGCCCTATCGCTCCAGCCTCTTTCTTCCCAGTAGCCTTTATAATCAAAATTCACAAATGTTATTTCTTTCACCCATTTTGCAGATTTATATCCCCATTTGTCTGGGCATATAATCCTTACTGGAAATCCATGGTCTAACGGAAGTTCTTTTAATATTTTTCCATCTTCATCATAATTAATTTCATAAACTATCAGTGGGTCAAATTCTTTTATGTATTCCAAAGTTACACTTGTAGAGTAGTCATCTAAAGAACGAAATATAACATCTACAGTGTCTTTTTTTGGTTTTACAATTTTGATTAATTCAGAAAAAGGCAAACCTTTTACTTTAATCCTTCCGATTTTGTCTCCACCAGGTGGATTGCTGACACATTCAAAAACCTGCTGGTGTATTTTTGAAGGTAAACTTTTAAGCTCCTCAAAAGATAAATTTAGCTTTTTTTCTATATTTCCATTAATTTTAAGTCTGTATTTATCTAAATTTTTATAAAAATATTTAGCCTTTTCAGGAGTACCCTTTATATCTACAATAAATAGCTTTTCAGCAGGGGTGAATTTTCCTTCAGGGGGTAAAGGAGATTTTTTATTGGTTTTAAAAACGTCAAGAATACCTGCCTTTGAAGTTATAGGGACGAATGGAAGTAATAACATGTATTTTATAAATTTTCTTTTATCCATAATAAATTCCTTTTACAACAGATGTAGGTAAACAAAAAATATGAATACTAATAAATTAAACAAGGCAAAGGTTATTTTTAATTTAATATTTTTTCTAAAATGTTTTGATACCCCCCAATATGAATGTACTAAAAAAATTGCGATGAGAAGAACAGGTAAAATATTTACGTGTATAGAATATGCTGTACCCCTTTCAATAATATGGTGAAATAAATTCCCTAACTCACGTGGTTTCCAGACCCAGTACCCTGTAATACTTTCAATTATAAATAATATATAAAGGACAGTAGCTAATATAAGGAATACTTTTTTCATCATAATAAAAATTATAAACCAGTTAATTCTTATTGTTTAGATAGAAATCTTGATTTAAATCAATTTTTCTGATTTTTATCATAACAGTATATAAGTTATAAGCATATAATAATATTCGAATTAAATAAAATATAGGAGGTGAAGTATATGAAAAAGTTAATTTTAGGATTGGTAGCAATTTTCGGTGTATTTACATTAGGAAATGCTGCTCAGATAATTTCACCAATCGTAGAAGATGGTAAAAAAGTTGGTTATGTTGTGAAACCTAATCCAAATAAAGAGTTTTATATTGGAAAATGTTTAACTGCAAAAAATGACACAATAGGTGTTTATAACAGTCTTCACAAAGCTGTTAAAGATTTAAAAGAAGTTTGTGAAATAAATAAAAATACCCAGTAAGGAGGTAATATTCATGAAAAAATTATTAATAGGATTAGTTGCTATATTTGGTGTATTCAGTATCGGAAATGCAGCACAAATAATATCACCTGTTTTAGATGGTGATAAAAAGGTAGGCTATGTAGTTAAGCCTAATCCAAACAAAGAGTTCTACTTTGCTAAATGTTTAACTGCGGAAAATGATACAATAGGTACTTACAAAAGCTTACACAAAGCTGTTAAAGAACTCAAAGAAGTTTGTGAAGTAGACAAAAAATAAATTTGACTACAACCTTCTTTAAAAAGGTGGCTTAATGCCACCTTCAATTTATTTCTTTACCGCATAATTCCAGTTTCCAGTCATTAAATATTCATGCATATATTTTGCAGCCTCTTTTCCATGCTTAATAGCTGTAACAACTGTATCACCACCGTTAACAACATCTCCACCTGCAAAAATCCCTTCAATATTTGTTCTGTACCCTTCGTCAACAGTTGAAAGATTATTCCATTTATCTATTGCAAGTCCTTCTACGTCTTTATATGCAAGAGGATTATCTCCCTGACCTACTGCCATAATAACAGCATCACATTCAATTATATGTTCTGAACCTTCCACAGGTTTTGGTCTTGGTCTCCCACCTTTCTCATCAGGAACAAGCTCCATTTTTATACATTTTAACCCTACAACTTCTCCATTTTCATTTCCTAAAACTTCTATTGGTTGTGTTAACCAGTGGAGAATTGCACCTTCATCTGCTATGTGGTCCCATTCTTCATCCCTTGCT
>JALSSE010000009.1 GCA_026984415.1 Hydrogenothermaceae bacterium
AACCATGGAGAAGAAGCTAAAAAAGTTGGGTACTGTATTGCAGAAAGATTAACTGATGCTTATAGGGGAAAATACGATACAGGACTTTTCTTCAGCGGTTCAAATGGACACAGGGTAAAAAGACTTGTCCATGTAAAAGATTTAATTAGAGAGCTTGTTGAAGGAATACCTTCAGGACAGGACCAGGAAATACCTGAAAGTGAAAATAAAGGGATTCCCCTATACCTGAAATAATAGGGAAAATATTGAATTATATATAATTTTTATATATTATATTCTATTCAAATATAATGTGTGAGGTTCGGAATGTCTTTTCAGTTTACAGAAGAACAGATTAAAAGATACAGCAGACATATAATCCTTCCAGAAGTTGGTGGAAAAGGACAGGAAAAATTACTGAAAGCCAAAGTCCTTGTAATAGGAGCCGGTGGATTAGGTTCACCTTCCCTTTACTACCTTGCAGCTGCAGGCGTTGGAACAATAGGAATAGTTGATTTTGATGTTGTGGATTTTTCAAACCTCCAGAGGCAGATTTTACATAACACATCAAGGGTTGGTACTCCAAAAGTTGAATCTGCAAAAATGACTTTAGAGGCTTTAAATCCAGATGTAAAAGTAATAGCCCATAATGAAAGAATACATAAAGACAATGTTATGGATATAATAAAAGATTATGATATAGTTTTAGATGGCTCTGATAACTTTCCAACAAGGTTCTTAGTAAATGATGCGTGCTATTTTTCAAATAAACCTTTGGTTTCAGCTGCAATTTTAAGATTTGAAGGTCAATTAACAACATTTGATTACAGAAATAAAGAAAATTCTCCGTGTTATAGATGCCTTTTCCCTGAACCACCTCCACCGGGATTAGTTCCAAGCTGTCAGGAAGCTGGTTTATTAGGAGTAGTTGGTGGAATTATGGGGACATTACAGGCAAATGAAGCATTAAAGTTAATCCTTGGCATAGGCGAACCTTTAGTTGGAAAACTTTTAATTTTTGATGCGTTATCAACAGAATTTAACGTTGTTAAATTAAGGAAAGATAAAAAATGTCCTTTATGTGGAGAAAAACCATCTATTACATCTTTAATAGAATACGAACAGGCCTGTGATATTAACTTTTAAAAAACTTTATGAGGTTGAGGATGTCAGAACTTAAAACAGATAGAGAACTGGACTTAAAAGGGGAAGTTTGTCCCTTTACTTTTGTAAAAAGTAAACTGATTTTAGAACAGATGGAACCAGGAGAAACTTTAAAAGTAATACTTGATTATAAACCTTCTGTTGAAAATGTGCCAAAAAGTATGAGAGAAGAAGGACAGGAAGTAATTGAAGTAAAAGAAGTTGGAGAAAATCTGTGGGAAGTTATTGTTAGGAAGGTAAAATGAAACTCCTTATAATTTTAGCAAGCAATCCATACTCTCACGATTTCCATACAGCTGTAAAACTTGCAGAAAGTTCACTTGAAAGAAACCACCAAACATCAATGTTTTTTATGGGAAATGGAGAATATTCAATAAACAGAGATGAAATAAAAAATCTTGTAGAAAAAGGATTAAAAGTGTTTTACTGTGCCCATAATGCAGAACAGAGAAAAATAAAACCTGAAAGCTGGGCTGAAAGCAGTAGTATGTACGGACTTGCAAAATTGGTAACAGAAGCAGATAAAGTTTTAATGCTTGATTAACTGGTGAAAAAATGGCAAAGAAAAAAGTAGTTTTTATCTTAAAATCAAATCCTTTTAGCTGGAAAGCTTTTGAAGCGTTAAGAGAAGCAGTTGGAATGTCAATGGAACACAGTGTTACTTTCATTTTCATAAAAGATGGTGTTTACACTTTAACTGACTGGAAGCCTGAAATGATAGGAATTGACCCTATTGATAAATCTATTGAAGCTTTAGGTATGATGGAAGGGAAAATAATTGCTGAAGAAGAGGCTGTCAGAGAAAGGGGAGTAATCCTGAAAGAATGGCCAACAGAAATATCTATAAAACCAAAGGAAGAAATTTGCGAGTTAGTCAGTGAAGCTGAGGTTGTGATAACATGGTAAATACAGTATGGATAATTAAAAGACCTGCAGATTTTCCAGAATTTGAGTACATTCAGGAAGATGATATGATAATTCTTATACAGGATGCTGTGCTGAGGATACCAACCTTTGAGAACTGGGCAGCCTGTAAAGAAGATGCAATTGCAAGGAATATAAAACTCCCTGAAGATAAACTTCTTTCGTATTTAGAAATTATTGATATTATTGAAAAATCTGAAAAAGTGGTTGTATGGTAAAAAAATTTGGAATATCTTTAGGAGACCCATCAGGAATATCACCGGAAATATTTATAAAATCAATACCTTCACTAAAAAACGGAATTTTTATACTTTACGGTTCTAAATCAATATTAGAAAAAACTTCTAAAAAATTAGGTCTAAATTTTAATATCAATATTATTAACTTACCTGAAGAAGCTGAAAAAGAAGGTGTTTATTTAATAAATATAAACGATAATGATTTTGAAATAGGTAAACCTTCCAAAGAAACTGGACAAACTTCTGTAGATTATCTAAAAAGAATAGTAGAAGACGTTTTAAACAAAAAATTAGATGGAATTATAACACTTCCCATTTCAAAAAAATATATTATGGAAGCAGGTTTTAAATATGCAGGACATACAGATTACCTTGCTGATGTATCAGGAGTAAAAGAATACCTTATGGTTCTTATGTGTAAAAAAATGAAAGTTGCACTGATAACAACCCACATTCCATTAAAAGATGTTCCTTTATCTATCACAAAAGAAAAAATAATAAACAAAGGAATACTTTTATGGAAAGAACTTAAGGAAAAATTTAAAATAAAAAATCCGAAAATAGCGGTATTAGGATTAAATCCACACGCTGGAGATGGTGGTAATATTGGGAAAGAAGAAATAGAAATAATTAAACCTGCAGTTTATGTATTAAGGGAAAAAGGAATTAATGTAACAGAACCTATTTCTGCTGATACAGGATTCAACAGATTTAAAGAGTTTGATGCCTACCTTGCAATGTACCATGACCAGGGATTAATACCATTAAAACTATTGTGTTTTAAAAAAGCGGTAAATATAACACTGGGACTTCCATTTGTAAGGACATCACCAGACCACGGAACAGGTTATGACATTGCAGGAAAGGGAATTGCAGACCCATCATCTTTTTTAGAAGCTGTAAAATTAGCCCAAAAATTAGTTTAAAATAAAACAAAAAACGGAGAAAGTTATGGATATAAAAATGGGAATAGCCAGAGCTGGAATAAAACCCTCTGGAGATTACGATATTTTAGTTTTAAAATTCCCTGAATCTGTATACAGTGTTTATTTAACACAAAACACTTTAGCTGCACCTCCTGTTATTTACGATAGACTTGTCAGTGAAATGCAGGAAACAATATCTGCAATAGTTGTAAATAGTGGAAATGCAAATGCTGCAACAGGAATTAAAGGGATGGAAAATACAGAAAAAATGGCTGAAATGGTTGCAGAGAAATTTGATTTATATAAAGAAGAAGTTATGGTATTTTCAACAGGGGTCATCGGAGTTCAACTTCCTATGGAAAAAGTTGAAACTGGAATTAATCAGGCTGTAAATAATTTGCAAGAATTAGATTTAGAATTAGCCGCAAAAGCAATATCAACTACAGATTCATTCCCTAAATTTTATGAAATTGCAGATGAAATTGACGGGAAAAAATACACAATAAAAGGAATTGCAAAAGGGGCAGGGATGATTCATCCCAACATGGCAACAATGTTAGCTTACATATTTACAGACGTTCAGATAGAAAAGGAACTACTTGATAAAAGTTCTAAAATAGTTTTAGAAAGAAGTTTTAATTCTATTGATGTAGATGGATGTGAAAGTACAAATGACAGTTTTTTAGTTGTTGCAACTGGAGAATCTGATTTAAAAATTGATGACTCAAATAAAGTCCAATTTACAAAACAACTGTTAAAAGTTGCAACAGAGCTTGCAAAAATGATTGTAAAAGATGGTGAAGGTGCAACAAAATTAATTGAAATAAATGTCCATCAGGCAGAAACAAAAGAAGAAGCAAAAGAAATTGCTGAAGCAATAGCTTTATCCAATCTATTTAAAACAGCAATGTTTGGAAATGACCCAAACTGGGGAAGAATTTTAGCTGCTGTAGGACAGACACATTTTAATATCGATTTCTCAAAAGTTAAACTTTATTTAGGTGATATTCTCCTTTACAGTGAAGAGCCAGTGGATTTTGATAGGGTGGAAGCTGAAAATTACCTTAAAAATAACAAAGAAATAACTATTGATTTATACCTTGGGAAAGGTGAAAGCAGCTGGCGATACTATACCTGTGATTTAACTTACAAATACGTTGAAATAAACGCAGAATATACAACTTAATTACGATAAAGACCTTACAAAATTTATAGCCTGTTCTTTTGTCTTAACAATTCCCTCTATCTGTGCTTTTATCAGCATATTTTTTATTCCTCCAACTTTTGGAGAAGGTTTTAAACCAAGAATATCCATTATTTCTTTCCCTGTCAGTAAAGGTTCCTCAACTATTTCCTTTTTATACCTGTTAAAGTAATAATCCTGTAAATATAGGATAAATTCTTCCATTTCTTTTAAAAATTTCCTATCTTCTGATGTTGCAAGGCTATCTGAAAGGGTTAAGATAAAAAGGTGAGGGGATATATCCTTATTTTCATACCAGAAAAAGTTTAGTTCTTTATCTGTTAAACTTCCTGATTTTTTTAAAAAGAAAAGCTTTGAAATTGAAAGATGATTTCTTATTAATTTTGAACAAAAATAATAGGCTTTTTTACCTAATGCTATCTCCTTTGATATATTTCTAAAAATTTTTGTTCCTTCATCATCGTGGTTTCTGTAAAATCCATTTTTAATAGGAACATAAGCCTTTCCTACATCGTGGAAAAAACCTGTAAATTTTAGAAGGGTTATATCTGTAAATTCAGAAAAGAAAATCTGTTTACCAAAATCTTTTAGAAAAAATTCATCTATAAAATTCTCTTTTTTTTTAAGAAATTTTCCATATATTCAACAGTTTTTAAAGAATGCTCAATTAGTGGATACTTATGGTAGCTTTCCTGTCTTTTTATTTTAACCATCTCTTCTATTTCAGGAATGACAACCTGAAGTAATTTTTTATTTATCATTGTTTTTAGAGTTTCAGATGTGCCTTCTTCATCAAAAATTTTTAAAAGTTCATCTCTTATTCTTTCTTTTGGAGATTGTTTAATCAGTTCCCTGTTCTTTGATACCCATTTATCAAACTCTTTTTCAATTTTAAAATTTATTTCCTGTGCAATCCTATATCCCCTTAAAATTCTGACTGGGTCTTCCTGTATATTCTGAAAAGATATTGGTCTTACTATTCCCTCATTTAAATCTTCTAATCCGTTTGACGGGTCAAAAAGAACAGTCTGGGAAGCTCCTAAACCAAGGGTATCATCAAAATTAACTGCAATTGCGTTGATTGTAAAATCCCTTTTTAAAAGGTCTTCTTCTATTCTTTTAATAATCTGTTTTTCTTTTTCATTTAAATCTACATTTGAACTCATAATGTCTGATATA
>JALSSE010000010.1 GCA_026984415.1 Hydrogenothermaceae bacterium
AATTGTTGATGAATTTTTTAGGATTGAAGGTTTTGACAATGTTTTTGCAGTTGGAGATTGTGCTGAAATCCACGATTTAGATACAGGTAAAATTTTACCTCCTACTGCCCAGATAGCTATGCAGTCTGGAAAAATAGTTGGAAATCATTTAAAATCAATATTTTTAAGGAAAAATTTAGAAAAGAAATCTCCAAAACTTAAAGGAATAATTGCTGCATTAGGTGGAAATTACGGAGCAGGTGTTATTTACGACAGATTTAAAGTCAAAGGTATAGCTGGTTATTTTTTGAAAGAATCTGTATTTAAAAGTTATAAATACCCTTTGAAGAAAAAGGCTAAAAAGGGTTTTAATAAATTGAGGGTAGAATGAGAGTTTTAATAACTGGTGCTGCTGGATTTATAGGAAGTCATCTATGTGATAGATTTATAGAAGAAGGTCATTACGTAATTGGAATGGATAATTTTTTGACAGGTAGTCCTGACAATATTGCACATCTTTTTGGAAATAAAAATTTTCACTTTATAGAGTATAACGTAACTAATTTTATTTACATAGAAGGTGATATAGATATAGTTTTACACTTTGCCTGTCCGGCAAGTCCTGTTGATTATATGAACTATCCTATTCAAACCTTAAAGGTTGATTCTTTAGGAACATTACATACTGTTGGATTAGCAAAGGCTAAAAAGGCAAGGTACGTTTTTGCATCAACATCTGAAGTTTACGGTGACCCTCAGGTTCATCCACAACCAGAAGATTACTGGGGATATGTTAATCCAGTTGGAATTCGTTCTGTTTACGACGAAGCAAAAAGATTTTCAGAATCTACAACTATGGCTTACCATCGTGTCCATGGGATTGATGTAAGGATACTCAGGATTTTTAACACTTATGGACCAAGAATGAGGTTAGATGATGGGAGGGTTATTCCAAATTTTATTGGACAGGCTTTAAGAGGGGAAGACTTAACTGTTTATGGAGATGGTACACAAACAAGAAGCTTTTGTTATATTGATGATTTAATAGAAGGAATATATAGGGCATCTGTTTATGAGAATTTAAACGGTGAGGTTATAAATTTAGGAAACCCTGAAGAGTATAAAATTATTGATTTAGCAAAGAAAATAATTGAAAAAACAAATTCAAATTCTAAAATAATTTTTGAACCTTTACCAGAAGATGACCCAAAAAGGAGATGTCCTGATATTACAAAAGCAAAGAAAATTTTAAACTGGGAACCAAGGATTTCTTTAGATGAAGGTCTTGAAAAAACAATAAAATATTTTTATAGTAAAATAATGTTTAAATAAATTTTATTTTAAATTGTGGAGGTTTGGATTATGGAAGCATGGTTAGCTTTTATCATTATGGCGGGATTTGCTATTTTAACAGGAATTATTGCACTTATTAGTGGAGCTTTAAAGAAAGGAGAAGAGTAATATAAAAATTGTCTTCAAATTCAGATAAGATTGGAACAGTTTTTTTCTTTCTGTTCCTTTCTTTTTCTCTTTATTTAGGTTATTTACTTTTTGAACCATTTTTAAAAATAATAGTGTTTTCAATACTAATCACGATTATTTTTTATCCAATCTATTCAAAAATAAATTCAAAAATAAAAAGAAAAACAATTTCAGCGATTATAATGACTCTTATTATTATAATGTTTATACTGATTCCCGGTACGCTCCTTATTATGTTTATTACAGACCAGATGATATCCCTTTATCCAACTTTAACAAAAAAAATATCCTCTATTCGGGATTTTAATTACTATATAGAACATATTCCATTTGTATCTGATTTTTATCAAAAGTTTTTAGTAAGTATGGAAAACTTCAATATAAAAATTAATTTTGAGGAAACATTAAAAGCAATTTTTAACTACATAGCAAACTTTATTATTTCACAGGGTAAATCTATATTTATAAATTTCACACTGTTTGTAATTGGAATGATTTTTGTAATTATTACAATTTTCTTTTTGTTTAGAGACGGAAAAAGGCTTTACTTTTTTGTTTATGAGGTTATACCTCTTTCGGTTAAGGAAAAAGATATTTTGTTTACTAAATTTTATAATGCGATAAATGGCGTTGTTCTTGGTATAGTACTTACAGCAATAGTTCAGGGTATACTGGCAGGTATTGGTTATTACTTTGCAGGTATTGACTATGCTTTCTTTTGGGGATTTATGACATTTTTGGCATCTTTTTTCCCAATTGGTGGAACAGCTCTTGTCTGGGTTCCTGTTGCTACTTATGCTTTTTTTGGAAAAGGAGTTTTTACAGGTATATTTTTGAGTATTTGGGGTGTTTTCGTTATAAGTATGATAGATAATATTATAAAGCCAATAATTATTGGAGATAAAACAAGTATACATCCTATGGTTCTTGCTTTCGCTTTACTTGGTGGACTGAACCTGTTCGGTTTTGTAGGTATATTTTTGGCTCCGATAATAGTTGTTTTTGTTGAAAATATGTTAACTCTCTTTAAAGAAAAATATTTAGATTAAAACATGTCAAACCCAAAACCCTGTCCAAACCCAAATCCACCTTCTTCTTTTTTCTCAATTATTCCCTTTTGTTGCCCGTAAAATTCTATCTGGGTTATATCCATTTCAACAGGAATTTGTTGAGGGCATACCATTGTACAGTATTTACAGTGAACACAGCTTGTTATGTGGTCTTCTTTGGCAATTACTATTCTTTCATCTTTCAGTTTATCATTTTTATCTTTCCAAAATCTGTATATTTTGACAAAATCTATAGGACCACCAAACATTTTGTCTGTTTCAAAAGCAGGACAGGCTGAATAACATAACCCACACAAAATACAGTCAGCTTCTTTTTCAATCTGCTTTAAATCGTCAGGGTAAACAGGTTCAAAAGGTTCTTTTGGTTCAAACCACCCTTTGATTTTCTTCAATTTCTCTAAAAATTCAGAATGGTCAACAACAAGGTCTTTTATTACTGTTAGATTGTTTTCTGGCTGTATTAGTATTTCATTATTTATAATATGGTCAATTACTTTTGTTTTACAGGCGAGAACGTGTGTATCATTTACCATAACTCCACAGGTTCCACAAATTGCAGCTCTACACTGGGCTCTAAATGTTAAAGATGGGTCAACGTATTCTTTTAAATATGTTAAAACTTCTAATATTGTAGTCCTCTCATCTATATTTACCTTAAAATCCTGTGTATATTCCTTATTACCATCAAATCTTTTTATTTTAAATATGACCTCTTTCATAAAACACCTCTACTATATAACTATTTTATATATAATCATACTATATACATATATAGAAATAATTTATTTGGATAAAAGTCCTTAAAAACATATCATAATCCATAATTATAAATAAAAAAATATTATTCGAGGAAATATTCAAATGGTAAAAATTATAGGGATATTATTGTACTTACTAATATCTTTTAACATATCAATAGGAAAAGGTCTTTGTGCACCTGATTTTGTGTTAAAGGATGAAAATGGAAAGGTAGTTCATCTTTACGAAAATAAAGGTAAAGGAAAAGTTTTAATGTTCTGTAAAACTACCTGTAGGAGATGTATAGAACTTTTACCTTTTTTAAGGGAGATATACAAAAACTATAAAGACAAATTTGATTTTTACTTTATATTTATAGATACAGTAGATATAAATAAAATTAAAAAAACAAAAAAAGAATGGGATTTGGAACAAATTCCAGCGTTAATCATGGATACAGAAGTGTTAAAAAAATATAGAGTATTAGGAAGTCCAACATTTTTTATCCTAGATAAAGACCTGAAAATAAAAGGAATGTTTTTGGGAAAAAAGAGGATAAGAAAAATGGAACTAATTTTAAAAAAACTAACCAAAAACTAATTTAAAATACTTGACTAAAAAAATATGAGTGTTATATTATAATATCATAAAAAATTAAGGAGGATTAAATTGTTCAGTGAAAATCTATTAGATTCTAAAAGTAGAGAACTGTTAGAAACAGCTAAATACATAGCTCAGCAGAGGGGAGATTCTTTAGTTGATACAGACCATTTATTGTCTGCACTTTTAAAAAGGAAAGATTCTCCACTTGTAAAAGTATTAGAAAAAAGAGGAATTGATACAAAAGATTTAAATCAAAAAGTTGATGAATATCTGAATGATTTATACCAGCAGGTAGATTCATCAATTAATGAATATGTAAATTACATAAAATCTTTACAAAACCAGTTAAAAGAAGTAAGAAGTAATGTCCTTTCTATACTAAAAGAATTAGAAAGAGTTGAAAGGGCAAAATCTGAGTTAGCAAGAGAACTAAAATATGAAAGGGATTTATGGGGTAGTTTTGGAAGTAGAGCCCAGAGGGAATATGAAAAACTCGCAAGATATGAACAGCAGTTAAAATCACAGCTATCCCAGATTGAAAAATCCCTTCTCCAATTAGCTGATGAAGATACTATTGATAAATTTTTAAATGGAGAAATCAGTTTATCTGCTTTTCTTTACAAAGTTATTGAAAATTCAGACCTTGTAAAACAGGTTGATGAAATTGGATTTTCTAAAGATAGAGTTGTAGTTACCATTGCAGAAAAAGCACTTGGAACAAAATCTGGTAAGATATATGCAAGCAAGCTAAACAAAGTTATGGAAAAAGCTGAAAAGCTTGCATTAGATAAAGGAGAAACACAGGTTACACCTGTGCAGATTGCAACAGCTTTAATAGAATCAACAGACACAATTGCTGGAAAAATTTTAAATCAAATACTATCAGGAGGAAAGGAAGAGATGCAAAATCCAAATATTGAACAAGAAATGGCAGAAGAAGGAAAATCTGCTTTAGAAAAATTTACAGTTGATTTAACAGAATTGGCAAAGGAAGGAAAATTAGACCCTGTAATTGGAAGGGAAAAAGAAGTATTACAGGTAATAGAAATCCTTTTAAGAAGGACAAAAAACAACCCGGTTTTAGTTGGTGAAGCTGGTGTTGGAAAAACAGCTATTGTTGAAGGTTTAGCTCAAAAAATAGTTAACAAAGAAGTACCAGAAGATTTATACGATAAAAGAATTTTAGCACTTGATATGGGTGCATTACTTGCAGGCTCAAAATACAGAGGAGAATTTGAGGAAAGGCTTAAAAACCTTATAGACGAAGTTAAAAAAGATGGAAATATAATCCTGTTTATTGATGAGCTTCATACTATTGTTGGAGCTGGTGCTTCTGAAGGTTCTACAGATGCAGGAAACCTATTAAAACCAGCATTAGCAAGAGGAGAGCTAAGGGTTATTGGTGCTACTACTTTAGACGAATACAGAAAGTACATTGAAAAAGACCCTGCACTTGAAAGAAGATTCCAACCTGTATTGGTTGAAGAACCAGATGTAGAAACTACTATTGAAATTTTAAAAGCATTAAAACCAAAATTAGAAAAACACCACGGTGTAAAAATAGATGAGTCTGCGATTATTGCAGCGGCTAAATTTACACACAGGTACATTCAGGATAGAAGATTACCAGATAAGGCTATCGATGCATTAGACCAGGCATGTGCAAGGAAAAAATTAAAACTTGTTTATGCTCCACCAGAGGTTATAGAACTTGAAAGGAAATTAAAAATATTAG
>JALSSE010000011.1 GCA_026984415.1 Hydrogenothermaceae bacterium
CGCTACTACCACTTCCAGTTATGTAACCTTTATACCCTAAATAACCCAGGGTATTAACTACCTCTCTTATCTCCGGGTAAAGTTCCATTGAAACTTCACCTAAAGTGTTCTCTAAATTTTCCAGATATCTTTCTATATCATATTCAGCTAACAGGCTATCTATTATATTTAATTTATCTTCAGTTGTCAATAATTTTTCATTAATTAAGTTATAAATTCTTTCCGTTGAAACCTGTATATTCGGGTATATTATAAAAATATCTTTTTCAAGTTTTTTTTCAAAATGTTTTAGCTTTTCCCCTTTTCCCTGTGCTATTGCCATTCCACCTTTTATGAAGAATGGAACGTCAGCTCCTATTTTTTCAGCAATATTTAAAAGCTCTTCTTCAGATAGAATATTTCCAGCTAATTTGTTTATTTCCTTTAGCACTGTTGCTGCATTTGAACTTCCACCACCAAGACCAGCTCCAACAGGTATGTTTTTCAATATGAATATTTCAAAATTTTGAGGAATTCCTGTATATTCTTCAAATAGTTTTACTGCTTTAAAAACAATGTTTGCTTCGTCTTCAGGAATAATAGGAGAAGATGTTTTTACTTTGAGAAAATTTGAAGGTTTTATTGTGATTTCATCTTTTAGAGAAATTGTGTGCATAACTGTATAAATGTTATGGTAGCCATCAGGTCTTTTTCCTGTCACCCATAATCCTAAATTTATTTTTCCATACGACGATATTTTTTCACTCATTTTTACTCCATTGGTTTTAAGAATTTATTTTTATTTTCTATCTATTCAACATTTAGATTTTAGTATAAATAATGATAAAATAATTAAAATTTTTTTGCGAGGTATAAATGGAAAAAGCTATTTTAGCTTTAGAAGATGGACATTTCTTTTTTGGATATTCTTTTTCAAATACAACAGATAGGGAAGTAGGTGGAGAGGTTATTTTTAATACATCAATGACAGGTTATCAAGAAATTCTTACAGACCCATCTTATAAAGGTCAGATAGTTGTTATGACAGCCTCAGAAATTGGAAATTATGGGATAAATTCCCAAGATACAGAATCTGAAAGAGTTCAGGCAAATGGTTTTGTCGTAAAGGATATACCTTCTCTGTATTCTAACTGGAGGGCTGAAAAAAGTTTACAGAAATACCTTACTGAAAATAATGTTATTGGTATATTTGGTGTAGATACAAGGGCTGTGGTAAGAGTTTTAAGAAAATACGGTGTAATGAAAGGTTATATCGGTATCGGGGATATTTCCCCTGAAGATGCAGTTAAAAAAGCAAGAATGGTTCCAGATATCTCTGAAATTAATTTAGTTGAAAAAGTTAGTCCAAAGAAGATATACAGATGGGAAGAAGGAAGCTGGGATTTAGATAAAAATGGTTTTAATAGTGTAGAAAATAAAAAATACAGAGTTGCTGTTATTGATTATGGAGTAAAAAGGGATATTTTGAGACTTTTAGTAGACAGGAATTTAGATTTAACCTGTTTTCCACACGATATTTCTGCAGAAGAAATTATTGATTTCAATCCTGATGGAATATTTCTCTCAAATGGACCGGGAGACCCTGAAATTCTACATTATCAGATTAAACAGGTTAGAAAGTTAATCCATACAGAAATTCCTGTTTTCGGTATATGTTTAGGTCATCAGATACTTTCTTGGGCAGTAGGTGGAAGAACATACAAATTAGAATTTGGACACCACGGTGGAAATCACCCTGTAAAAAATTTAAAAACAGGAAAAATAGAAATTACAGCCCAAAACCATAATTATGCAACAGACCCTGAATCTCTCCCTGAAGATGTTGAAATAACCCATATAAATCTAAATGACAACACAATAGAAGGGATAAAAATGAAAAATTATCCTGTTTTTTCAGTCCAGCACCATCCGGAAGCAGCACCGGGTCCCCATGATTCCCATTATATTTTTGATGATTTTGTTAACCTTATAAAAGAAATAAAAGGTGCTTGATTTGAAGAACCAAAAGTTAAAAGAAAGGTGGGCATTAGGTTCTTTATTCCTTAATCTGTTTTTATCTTTAATAAAACTTATCTTTGCATTACTTACAGGAAGTCTTGCATTAATGGCAGAGGCAATACATTCCTTTTCTGACCTTGTTGCTTCTGTTATCTCTTTAATAAGTGTAAAACTTTCTGCAAAAAAATCTTCTGAATTTCCCTATGGACTTTATAAAATAGAAAATATTGCATCAATAATAATCTCTTTTTTCCTTTTCTTTGCTTCTTATGAAATAATAAGGGAGGCTTTTTTTTCAAAAGAACCTCAGGAGATAAAGCATACGGAAGTTGCAATAGCTGTAATGGTTGTTGCAATGCTGACTACTTTAATATACTCAAGATTAGAAATAAAAGCTGCAAAAAAATTAAACTCTCCAGCCCTTTTAGCAGATGCACAGCATATATGGGCTGATTTCCTTTCTTCTTTAATTGTTATAGTTGGTTTGGTTGGTGTTTATTTAGGGTATCCATTAGATAAATACGCTGCTGCAATTGTTGCTTTGTTTATTCTCCACAGCGGTTGGGAGATTTTGACAAGTGGAATAAAAGTTTTACTTGATGTATCCCTTGAAAAAGATGAGATAGAAAGAATTAAAAAGATTATTTACAGACATCCTGCAGTTGTTGAGGTTAAAAAAATAAGAGGGAGGGCAGCTGGTAGTTTTAAATTTTTAGAAATTGAGCTTCTTCTCCACAATTACGGATTGAGGGAAACCCATAAAATAGTTGATGAAATTGAAAAAGAAATAAAAGAAGAAATACCAAATGTTGATTCTGTGTTTATCCATTATGAGCCAGTTAGACAGGAAGGGTTAAGAATAGCTTTTTTAACAGATGATAATAAAAAAATTAGGGATTTTTCCTCTGCCAATTCTATAGTTATAATAGATGTATCAAAAGATTTTGATATTTTGGAAAATCCACCTTTAAAAACAAAACCAGATGAAAAGGAAATTGGAAAGTTGATATCAAGTGTTGGTGTTGATATTGTTGTTTCAAAAAACCATCCACTAGATTTTGAAGTGAGATGGAATTTATCAAAAGCTGGGGTTCTTGTCTGGGAGACAGAGAAAGATAACCTTAAAGACGCCCTTGAAGAAATAATAAATTCATGGAAAGAATATGAATTAAATAAAAAGGAGAATTCAAATGATTAAGAGACTATTAGTAGGATTAGACGGTTCAGAAATATCAAATGTAGCTGCTGAATATGGAATATACCTCTCTAAAAAATTAAAGAGACCAGTTATAGGAATTCATATTATTGATATAAGGCTTCTTGAAGGACCATTTTTAGAAGATATTTCAGGGGCGCTTGGATTTGCAACTTATGCAGATTTAACACCAAAAATAAAAGAAGTATTAGATGAAAAAGCAAAAATAATTCTTGATGCATTTGCAAAAAAATGTAGAGAAGAAGGTGGAGATTGTTCAATTGCACAGGCTTATGGAATTGTTGCAGATGAGATTGTAAATATGGCTGACCCTGATGATTTAATAATTATTGGAAAAAAAGGAGAACATCCAGAATTTATACCTTTACTGTTAGGTTCTACTGCTGAAGCTGTATCAAGGAAGGCTCCCTGTCCTGTTATGATTACGACAGAGAAATTTAAAGAAATAAAAAATGTGGTTCTTGCTTTTGATGGAAGAGAAAAATCTATCCACGCTGCAAAATACATAAACTCTTTTGAAAAAGATTTAGGACTGGATTATGTGCATGTTATTACTGTTTTGGAACATAAAGAAGATGAAGAGAAGAAAAAACATATTGAAGAACTACTGAAAGAAAATTTAAATGTTAATTACGATATAGAATTTTTAGAAGGGTACCCTGAAGAAGAAATTGCCCTTTTTATTGAAAACAATTCAGATAAATACGACCTTGTTGTTATGGGTGCATACGGAGAAAGCAGGATTAAAGAACTTATTTTAGGCAGTACTACATCTTACATAATGTCAAAAACAACTATTCCTCTACTACTTGTAAAATAGGAATTTAAATGGATAAGGATTTTGGAAAATTTAAAAATATCTTGATAATAGGTTTAGGTCTTATCGGTGGTTCCCTTGCCCTTTCTTTAAAAAGGGAAGGTTTTAGTGGAAAGATTTATGGATTTGATTTAAATCAGGATAGGGTAAAAAAAGCCGTTGAACTTGGGGCAATTGATAGTGGATTTACCTCTTACAAAGATATTCCGTGGGAAGATATAGACCTTGTGATTTTAGCAACACCAGTTAAAACATTTGAAAATGTAGCAAATGAGATTAAGAAATATCTAAAAGAGGATACTGTCGTTTCTGATGTTGGAAGTGTAAAGGGAGATTTAATTGAGAAATTATCTAAAATATTAGAACCTCATACTTTTGTAGGTGCTCACCCGATAGCTGGAACAGAAAAAGAGGGCATTGAAAATGCAGTTATTGGGCTTTTTAAAAATGCAAGACTTATCTTAACTCCTATTGGAAAACATGAAGATGTAGAAAGATTGGAGAAATTCTGGAAGGATTTAGGTTCTAAAGTTGAGATAATGGACCCACACAAACACGATTTTGTTTTTGCAAGTGTTTCACATCTTCCCCATGCTGTTGCTTTTGCACTTGTTGATGCTTTAATCCAGCTTTCAGAAGAAACTGGTATCGATTTATTCCAGTATCCCGGTGGAGGATTTAAGGATTTTACAAGGATAGCAGCAAGTTCTCCAACTGTATGGAAAGACATTTTTATAGAAAATAAAGAGAATGTTATACATACAATAGAGGAATTTATAAAATCCCTTGAAAAACTAAAAAGTTATATAGAAAAAGAAGATGAAGAAAACCTTGTAAAACTTCTTTCAGAAAGTAGGGAAAAAAGATTATCTTTGGATGGAAACTGATGGAAAATTTACTTGAACATGAAATTTTTGGATTGAAATTTAAAAATCCAGTATGGACAGCATCTGGATGTTTCAGTTATGGATTAGAAGTATCTAAATTTTACGATTTATCAAAATTAGGGGCGATTGTTGTTAAAGGTTTGTCATTAAAACCAAGGAAAGGGAACCCACCTGAAAGAATAGTTGAAACCCCATCTGGAATGCTTAACTCAATAGGACTTCAAAATCCCGGAGTGGAAAAATTCGCTGAAGAGATTTTGCCAGAGTTAAAAAAATACGACACAAAAATATTTGCAAATGTTTTCGGAGAAGATGAAGAAGAATATCTTGCGGTAGCAGAGTTTTTAGATAAAACAGACGGAGTCCATGGTTTGGAGCTTAATGTTTCCTGTCCTAATGTTAAAAAAGGTGGAATTGCTTTTGGAAGTGACCCTGATACCCTTTACGATTTAGTGTCAAAAATGAAAAAAATCACAACAAAACCTCTTTTAGTAAAGTTAAGCCCCAATGTTACAAACATATTAGATACGGCAGATGCCTGTGTGAAAGCAGGCTCTGATGGTTTAGTTCTCATAAATACTTTATTAGGAATGGCAATTGATATAGATAAAGAAGAGCCAATCCTTGCAACAAAGACAGGGGGACTTTCTGGGCCAGCGATACTTCCTGTTGCA
>JALSSE010000012.1 GCA_026984415.1 Hydrogenothermaceae bacterium
TTCCTAAAGAATTGAAAAATAAAAAATTTAGTTTTCCATATACAATTTTTCTAACTAATTTTCTTAATTTTATCTCTTTTTGTATATCTTTAATCAAATTTAGATAAATACCTTCAGGTGTAGTCTTGTTATTACTGTTAATAATAGAATTTGCTACCATTTCACCAGACTTTAAAGCATAATAAATACCTTCTCCAGTTACAGGGTCAACTAAACCAGCAGCATCTCCAATTAAAAAAAGTTTATTGTCTTTTACCGGTTTTTCCACAAATTCACCAAACGGAATAAACGCACCTTTTGGTTTTTCATAGAACTGGGATAACTTTCCTACCAGACTTTCATACTGATTATTAAAAATATTTTTGTTTTCTTTATAATCTGCGCCAATACCAACAACTTCTGTATTTTTTCTCGGAAAAATCCATCCGTATCCAGAATTTAAATCACCAAAGTATATTTCTAAATACTGACCATAAGTTTTAGAAGGTAAAAAAGTTTCTAAACAATAACCTGAAGGCTTAAAGTCAGGTTCAATCAGTTTTCTTGTTTTACTTAAAGCCCCATCAGCACCTATTATGTATTTAAAACTTATTATCTCACCTGTTGATAGTTCTATCTGGTTTTTTAAAAGGTTTATATTTTTAAATACAGTTTTTCCTTTAAAATCACCACCTATTTCTAAAAATTTTTTAAGAAGTGAGTAATCAAATTTTTTTCTATCAACTAAATAAAAAGGAACTTTTGTATTAATAGAATTAATATGTTTATCCTTAAAAAAAATTTTAACTTTGCTTTTTTTATCCTCTACTACAGAACTTACAAATTTACTGCTAAATATATTTTCTAAAAGGTCAACAGACTTCTGGGTTATAAGACCACCACAGAGTTTTTCCCTTGGAAATTCTTTTTTATCAATAATAAGAGTTTTATATCCGTGTTTTTTCAGTAAATATCCTGCTGTTGAACCAGAAGGACCAGCCCCTACAATTACTACATCGTAGTTTTGCAATTTAATCTACCCACTTATAACCAACACCGTGGACAGTTTTAATATGTTTGCCGTACTCACCTAACTTGTTTCTTAACTTTGTAATATGAACGTCAACTGTTCTATCGTATATGTCGTACTGCTTTTCATTCCATACTTTTTCTAAAATCTGTTCCCGTGTTTTAACTTTATCAGGACTTGATAGAAGGTAATTAAGGAGTTTAAACTCTTTAACTGTCAAAGGAATTTCTTTTCCTTTTATTGAAACGGAAAAGTTTTCAGGATTTACCTCTAAATCTTTAAATTTTTTAACTTCTGTTTTTCTACCAGTTGATTTGTTTTTTTCATATCTTCTTAAAACTGCCCTTATTCTTGCAACCAGTTCTTTAAAAGAAAATGGTTTTGTGATGTAATCATCTGCTCCTAATTCAAGACCAACTACCTTATCAATTTCTGTGCTTTTTGCCGTAAGCATTATTATAGGAACATCTTTAAAATCCTCTGAACTTCTTAACCTTTTGCATACCTCAATTCCATCAATATCTGGAAGCATAATATCTAAAATAATTAAATCAGGTTTTTCATGTTCTAAACTTCTTAACGCATCAATGCTGTTAAGGAATGATTTTACTTCAAAATTTTCTTTTGACAAATTGTAAACAAGAAGTTCATTAATGTCTTCATCATCTTCAATAATATAAACTTTTGGCTTCATTCTTTCCCTCTTTTAATTTGAATCTGGTATTTTTACAATAAACTTTGAACCTTTTCCAAATTCACTTTCAACAGAAACTTTTCCATTATGTGATTCTGCAATGTGTTTAACAATAGAAAGCCCCAGACCTGTTCCTCCAATATTTCTACTTCTTGATTTATCAACCCTGTAAAATCTTTCAAATATCAAAGGTAAAGATTCTTTTGGAATACCTATCCCTGTGTCTTCTACTTCAATAAAAGAGTAATTATTTTTCTTATAAGCTGAAATTTCTACTTTACCGTCTTGCCTATTGTATTTTACTGCATTTTCTATAAGGTTTTTTAAAAGAATATTAATCTTTTTCCTGTCTGCAAAAAGGGTAAAATCTTTTTCAATATTATTTTTAAGCTGAATATTTTTTTCAGAGGCAATATCTTCTAAATCTTTGAAAATATCTAAAACTAAAAAATAAAGTTTTATATTTTTCTTCTCTATTTTTTCTTCTTTTGATTCTAATTTTGCCAAAACTAATAAATCGTTAATCAGACTATCCATCTGATTTATTCTCTTTTTCCCCATCTTTGCAAAATTTTTTACAGTAGGAAGGTCATCTTCCAATTCTATTGTTTCCATAACACCTTTTAAAACTGCTATCGGAGTTTTCAACTCATGGGAAACGTTTGAAACAAAATCTTTTTTTGCCTGCTTGTAAACTTCAAATGGAGTTATATCAGAAAAGTGGAGAAATTTTTTATTTCCAATTTCATAAAAATTTAATAAATATATTTTGTCTTTTATATTTACTTCTTCATTTTTTAAAATTACACCTTTTGACTGTTCTTTTCCTTTGAACTCGTGGGAGATGATTGAGTAAAGATAATCATCCTTTATGACATCTGCAAAATTTTTACCTTCAATATCCTCTATATCAAGGATTTTTTTGGCATATTTATTCATAAATTCTATATTTTTTTGGTCGTCAATTATTATTATTCCTTCTTTTAAAAAGTTTAAAAATTTTAAAATGTCCTGTGGTTCTATATTCATACTTCCCCTTCTACTAATTTACAAAAATGCTGGTAATCTTCTTTTGTATCAATACCAACAGTATCCTTATTTGCCTGAAATAATTTAATCCTGTATCCGTTAAATAGCAACCTTAACTGTTCTAATTTTTCTATTTCTTCAATAGGAGATGGTTTCAGGTTATATGCAAACTCAAGTAGAACTTCTCTTTTATATCCATAAACTCCTATATGCTTTGCAGGAATATTTTTGTAGAGCTTCTTCATTTCTTCAAAGCTTATGTCCCTATAAAAAGGGATAGGACTCCTTGAAAAGTAAAGTGCAAAATTATCTTTATCTAAAACAACTTTCACAATGTTAGGATTAATGTAGTGGTCTTCATCCTGTATTGGATAAAAGAGGCTTGTAATATCTGCATCGTTTAAACCATCTACCACTTTTTCTATATCCTCCGGGTCTAAAAGAGGTTCGTCACCCTGTACATTTATTATTTTTTCTTCGTTTAGTTCTTCTGCCACAAATGCAACCCTATCACTTCCACTTTTTAAATCTGAAGGGGTCATTACAGCTTCAATCCCTTTTTCATTTTTAAAAATATTTTTTATCTCTTCACTATCAGTAGCAACTATAACCTTATCAACATTCTTTACTTTTCTACAGTTTTCTGCTGTCCAGAATATTATAGGTTTTCCTTTTACTTCTAAAAGTAGTTTATCTTTAAGTCTTGTTGAGCCTTTCCTTGCTGGAATTATAATTACAGCCATTATCCCCTCACTGAAAATAAATTGGATTTGTTACAGCAACAGGTGAAACACCTAAAAGGATATTAAATGGCAGCCTCATTTTATATCTGTAAACAATAAAAGTATAAGAACTGCTGTTTTTTGGAGTTATCTTTAAACTACCAGCACTGTAATTTGAACTGACTTTTCCATTTAAAAGAACTGATGTATATACATTTTCTCCATTTACTTTTAAATGGATTACAGGCTTTTCAGAAAGGTCAACTACGTTTCCTAATAAATAATTTTTTGTTATTCCTTTAACAAAAATATCCATATCAAAATCTTTATCTGTTAGATAAATTATATTATTTCCATTCTTTAAAGCGTTGAAAACTATCTCTTTATTTTTTTGAAGGTTCATTGAAAGGATATCTGTTGTGTAAATTTTATTTTTTACCATTCCAAGAAGATAGTTGAAATCTAAAATCAGGTTTTTTCCGTTTTCATTTGCAGTTTTTATTCTACTGTAAGCTCCTACTCCACCTAACACACAGGTTATTTTTTGTGGGTCGTAATCTGTCAAAGATTCTTCTATTTTTGCATAACTTTTTAGATTTTCATAAGCCTTTTCTTTATTAAATGGATACCAGATAAAAAATTTAAAAATTTTAGGGAAATCAGTTATATTGAATTCTAAAGATTTTGTGAAATTTAGTATTTCTTTACACTGGTTTGGTTTTAAATCTTTTACTTCTTTTCCAAAAGGGACAATAGAAAAGTTAGAAAAATTCACATTTCCGTTCTTAACAGAACACTTTGACAGAATAACCTTATCCCTGTAAATCCCTTCTAAAGAGGAAGACCCTGAATTACAATCTGTAACCATTGATACGGAGATATTATTTTTATCCATTCCTTTTAAAACATCTAATTTATCAGCTGTAGAAAGATTAGAAAATGAAGTATAGATATCGTAAGAAACAAAGTAAGAATTTATATTTTCTGGAAAATCAATTTCTTTTTTAGATAATTCTTTTATCTCAACAATTTTTACAGGAAGTATGTAATCTAAAATAAAAATAAATAAAATAATTAAAACTAAACCTAAAAATAACTTTATTCCTGTTCTTTTCACAGTTCACCACTAATTATTGATTTATTTAATTATATCCTATTTCTTTTCAGTTCTTCGCAAATTTTGTTTCGTTAATCAGGTTATTACATATAGTATAATAAGATAATAACTATCGGAGGTTTCAAATGGACACAGAAAGCACATGGTTTGAATATGCTGGAATAATATTCTTTACTTTCATGGTTATAACAGTAGGACTTTTATGGGGATTATCAATAAAGGCAAGTTATAATGAAGAGAAAGAAAGGGAGAAGCAAAAGCAAAAAAAGGAAGAAAATTTAAATGAATAGAAATTACCCGTTTATTATTATCACAGCTTTTGGTATCATTGCCTCGTTAATTCTTGTCTATATGTTTGTTTACCAGAAAGCCATTAACACAGTAAGAGAATCAGCACTGATAGAAAAAGCATACCCGAGGATAAAGCCTGAAGAGTACATAAACCAGTTAAAAATGGAAGCAGAAAAAAACAACCTGAAAATTATAGAAATAACAAAAACAGAAAAAACATTTATAGTACAGCTTGTAAATAAAAAACTTTTAGAAAAATTGATAAATATAAATCCCGGAGCTTCTGTCCTAACAATTGTAAATTTATCTATTTACGATTTAGGAGATGGAACTGCAGTTGTAGGTACTAACCCTTATTTATGGGACATTATGATGCCGAGTAATTATATAGACGACCTTGCAGAAGGTTATTCAAAAGAACTTTCATTAATCCTTGATGATATTTTCTGGCAAATAAAAAAGAAAAAAGAAAGTTTATAAAAAGGAGGGTAGCTATGGCAATAAAATTTGGAACAGATGGATGGCGGGCAATTATAGCTGAAGAGTTTACATTTGATAATGTGGCAAAAGTTTCACAGGCACATGCAGACCATTTAAAAGAAAAAAACGGAAAAAAAGTTGTTATAGGTTATGACCCAAGGTTTATGTCAGAGGATTTTGCAAAAGTATCTGCTGAAGTGTTTGCAAGTAATGGTTTTGAAGTTATCCTTTCAAAAGGAATATGTACAACTCCAGCTTTATCCCTTGCTGCAAAAGATTTAGGTGCAGATGAGGGGATAATGATTACAGCTTCCCATAATGGATACAGATACAACGGATATAAAATAAAAGGTGGATATGGGGGACCAGGAACACCAGAAATAATATCTTCAGTTGAAAGCAAAATAGGAAAATCAGATATAAAAACAGGAAATACAAACTGGGAAGAGTACGATTTCACACAACACTATTTGGATAAACTAAAAACATATCTCATTCCAAACATTTTCTCACAAAAACAGGAAAAAGTAGTCCACGACCCAATGCACGGGGCCGCAATGGGACTGCTCAATAAAATATTAGAAGGAACCTTAATAGATGTCTTTGAGATAAACCATTACAGAGATGCATTCTTTGGAGGACACCACCCAGAACCGATAGAAAAAAATCTCTCTTTACTAAAAGGTAAAACTGTTGCAACAGAATCTATTTTAGGAATTGCAAATGATGGAGATGGGGACAGGGTTGGAATAGTTGACGAAGCAGGTGAATTTGTCAGTACACAGTTAGGGTACGTTCTATTGCTTTTACATACAATAAGAAATAAAAAATATCCCGGCTCTGTTGTGAAAACAGTTTCAACTTCTTATCTTGTTGACAGAATTTGCAAAAAAGAAGGAAGAAAACTCCACAAAACCCCTGTTGGTTTTAAATACGTTGCCGATATAATGTTAAAAGAACAGGTAGCTTTTGGTGGAGAAGAATCAGGAGGATACGGATTTGGATTCCACATACCAGAAAGGGATGGTTTATTATCTGGACTTATGATTTTAGAAATGGTTCAATTACACGGAAAACCACTTACACAGATAATACAGGATGTTTTTGATGAATTTGGAACAGCCTATTACAATAGGGTAGATTTAAAAGTAGAAGGAGACCAGGGAAGAGAGCTTGTCAAAAAATTAAGGGGAGAGCCCCTTTCAGAACTTGCTGGAATGAAAGTAAAAGAAGTAGATTTAACAGATGGTGTAAAACTTATATTTGAAGATGATGGGTGGCTTCTTTTCAGAGCTTCAGGTACAGAACCAGTTTTAAGGATTTATGCTGAAGCACCTTCTAAAGAAGAACTAAAAAAATTATTAGAAGAAGGACAAAAACTTATAGAAAAATAATGGAGGAAAAGATGGAAAAAGTTTATCAACCTTACGATGTTAGAATGTCAGAGGATGGAGAGATTGTAGCTATTGTTGAACCAGACAGTTATTTAGAAGAAATGATAGAAAATAAAGAAACCTGCTGGGAAATAGAACTTGACGTTGATTACGATGAAGAATCAGAAGAGCCTTACTTACTTATCACTCTTCATAAAGACAAAGGTCAGATATTTATGGCTTTCCCTTATGGAGAAGCATGGGAAAGTTTAGCTGAAAAAGGAATTATAACAGTTGCATTGATTACACAGTTTGATTTAGAACAGGAAAATGTACACGATGCAATAACAATATCAATGGAATTAGACGAACATTTCAAAGGATTTATAGACGGTGCATCAAGGATGTGGGAAGCCTGTCAGGTTGAAGAAGAAGAAGAAAAATGAAAATTCTCATTTACAAACGGAAAGTAAACTTTTACGAAACAGATGCACAGGGTATAGTTCACCATTCAAACTACCCAAGATACTTTGAAGAAGCAAGGGGGTTCTATTTAGAAGAAATAGGATACCCCTACCACCTTGTAAGGAATGAATTAAATATTGATATTGTATTAACAGAACTAAATGTGATTTATAAAAAACCATTAAATTTTGGAGACAATTTTGAAATCCATTTTGGAATTTCAGAAATAAATAAGTATCTGTTTACATTTAAATATTTTGTAAAAAAAGGCAGTATCCTGTGTTCAGAAGGAACAACCAAACACTGTTGTATAGACAGAACATCAAAAAAAATAAAGCCTGTCCCAAAAGAAATTTTAAAAGATATATAACCTTCTAATTAATTCTAAATTTAAAATCTTCCGAATTATTAGGATAATAATTCTAACTTTAGAGGGTTCCTATGGAAATTTTAAAAAAGTTCAGTATCAAAGCAAAATTACAGTTTATTTTAGGTCTTATTATTGTTTCCTACATTGTAATGGCCTCAATAACAATTTACAACCTTACAACAATTTACAACAACGTAAAAGAACTAAAAGAAAAAAATCTTATTGGTAAAATACACACCCTTGAAATAAACAGAGATTTAAACTACATAAGCAGATTAACAAGAAACATAATGCTTGGTTCAGATTACGATAAAGATTTGAAAAAATTAGAAAATAGGACAGAAAGAATAACTGAAAACTACAATAAACTGATAAAACTTGCAGATTCAGAAGAAGAAAAGAACCTCATTAAAAAATCAAAACAGGCAACATTAGCATTTATAAACTCAGGTAAAGATATAGTTTTAAAATTGAGAGATGTTCCGCAGGGGGAAAGGTATAAGGCTTATCAGGAATACAAAGTAATAGCCACCCCCCTTGCTGAAGAATCAAGGAAGTATTTTCAAAAAATAGAAAAACTCAAAGATAAAGAATTTAATGAATCCCTTGAAAAAATAGAAGCATTTACAAATTTAGCCAAAAAAAGTGTTTACATTGGAGCACCTTTATTTTTAGCTCTGATTACTGGAATTCTTTTAGCAATAATTGTTTCAATTTCTAAACCTATAAATGTTTTCGCCCAGAAATTTACACAGGCAGCTGAGGGGGACTTAACAGTAAATATGAGATGTAGTGCCAATGATGAAATAGGTCATCTATCAAGGTACTTTAACAATTTTATAAACAACTTAAGGGATATAATCTCAAAAGTTAAAACAAATGCAAGAAAAGTGGAAGAAGAGAGCAATACATTAATGGAAGAAGGACATTCATTAATTGAAGGAAATAAAGAACAGGTATCCATACTTTCAAACATCTTGCAATCTATGGAAGAAATGAACAAATCAACAGAAAAAGTTACATCAAATGTTCAGGAAACATTGGAAATGGCAAACCTTACAAATGAAAAAACAGAAGAAGGTAAAGAAAGGATAGAAGATACAATATCAAAAATAAGACAGATAAAAAAGGACACTGAAAATTTAGCAAAAGTCATTGAAAATTTAGGAAATTCGTCAACTAAAATTGGAGATATTGTTGTCCTTATAAACAACCTTTCAAACCAGACGAACCTTTTAGCTTTAAATGCAGCAATAGAGGCAGCAAGGGCTGGTGAATACGGAAGAGGGTTTGCAGTTGTTGCTGAAGAAGTAAGAACTCTTGCAGAAAAAACAAGGGAAGCCACAGAAGATATAAGTAAAATAATAGAAAACTTGAGAAAAGAAACGGTCATGGCTCAGGAAAATATGGATATAACAGAAGAAAGGGTTTATGAAGGTGTAAGGTCTGCTGAAGAAGCAAAAAGGGCTTTTGAAAATATTGTCCTTTCAGTTGAAGATATTAATAAAGCAAGTGAATCAATTAACTCTGTTGTAAATACCCAAACATCCTTAATTAAAGATGTTAATTCAAAAATAAATAATCTTTCTAAAAATATAAATAACAGTTCAGGTGTGATTTCAAAAATATTTGATATCATGCAGAATCTTAGAAATGAAGCATCTGAGTTAAACAAAAAAGTAGAAAGATTTAAAACGTAAAAGGGGAAACCCCCCTTTTATTCTTTAATCAGATTTAAAAATTCTTTTTCATCTATTATTTTTACAGTTCCTAATTTTTGGGCTTTTGCCAGTTTTGAACCGGGCTCTTTTCCAACAACAAGGTAATTTGTTTTATGGCTTACAGAGTTTGAAACCTTTCCTCCTAATGCCTCTACCATCTCTTTTGCCTTTTCCCTCGAACAACATTCAAGTGTTCCAGTAAAAACAAAAGTTAGTCCTTTCAGTTTACCTGTTTCTTCCTTTTCTTCTTTACAGGTTTGAACTCCAAGTTCTTTTAGCTCCTGTATCATTTTAAGGTTTTGCTGGTTATGGAAAAAGTCGTATATACTTCTTGCAACTACGTATCCAATATCTTCAAGAGATTCTAACTGTTCAATAGTCCAGTCTTTTAAATCTTCAACACACTTTATATTTTCTGCTAAAGTCCTTGCGGTTACCTGTCCTACGTATCTAATCCCAAGTCCATAAATAAGCCTGTGGATTGGTCTGTGCTTTGATTCTTCAATGGCTTTCCTTAAATTTTCTGCTGATTTTTCACCAAAACCTTCAAGTTTTTTTATTTTCTCAAAATCAAGTCTGTAAATATCAGGTATAGTTTTAAGTAAACCTAAATCGTAAAATCTGTTTACTATTGCCTGGCCTAAACCTCTTATATCCATTGCATCTTTTGATGCAAAATGGGCTATCCTTTCTTTAACCTGTGCTGGACAGTTTACATTAACACATCTCCACACTGCTTCCCCTGGAGGTTTAACAAGGGGTGAGCCACAGGAAGGACAGTATTTTGGAAACTTTATAGGTTTTTCATTTCCTGTTCTTGCTTCTTTAATGACTTTAACTACGTAAGGGATAACATCTCCAGCCCTTTCAACTAAAAGCATATCACCAATTCTTATATCTTTTTCTCTAATGAAATCTTCATTTATCAATGATACAGAAGAAACAGTCACCCCTCCAATTTCAACAGGTTCTAACTTCCCAACAGGTGTAACTGCCCCTGTTCTACCTACCTGAAAAACAACATCTAATAACCTCGTAGTTGCCTGCCTTGCTCTGAATTTAAAAGCAATTGCCCATCTTGGATGGTGGGAAGTTACTCCTAACACATCATAAAGGGATATGTCATTTACTTTTACAACCATTCCATCTATCTCATAAGGATACTGGTCTCTCTTCTCCTGCCACTGGTTGCAGTAATCTATTACTTCATCTATTCCCTCACAGACTTTTATCTCTTTGTAAGGAGATTTAAAACCAAGCTCGTAAAGGATTTTAATTGATTCGTTGTGTTTTTTTAATTTTGTTCCTAAAAGGTTATTTCCATTCTCATCAACTGCATAAGTAATCTGATAAACAAAAGCCTCTAATCCCCTTTTTGCAACTTCTTTTGGGTTTTGAAGTCTTAAAGAGCCGGCAGCTGCATTTCTTGGGTTTGCAAATGGTGGCAGTCCTTCTTCTAATCTCTCCTGATTTATCTTTTTAAATAGGTCTTTTCTTATTAAAACTTCTCCTCTTATTTCAATAGTTTTTATGCCGTATTTCTTAAAATCTGCCGAAAGTGGAATTGTTTTTATAACTTTTAGATTTGTTGTTATATCGTCTCCAACAGCCCCATCACCTCTCGTAGCTCCTCTAACAAAAAGGTTATCCTCATAAACAAGGGCTATTCCTGCCCCATCAAATTTTGGTTCAACTGAGTATTCAATCTTTTCAAGCCCAGTTGCTTCTTTTACCCTTCTGTCAAAATCCCTTAAATCATCTTCGTTGTAAGAGTTTTCAAGTGAAAGCATAGGGGCAAGATGTTTTACAGGTGGAAATTCTTTTGTTAACCCTCCTGCAACCCTCTGGGTTGGTGAATCAGGTGTTATAAGTTCTGGGTATTTTTTTTCTATATCTTCAAGCAGATGAAAAAGTTTGTCGTATTCATAATCTGATATAACTGGATTTGCAAGTATGTAGTATCTCCAGTCGTGATATTTTATAACTTCCCTTAAGTCATCAATTATCTTTAAAGCATCTTCTTTTGTTTTTATATCATCAATTGAAATTTTTAAGAGTTCCCTTGTCTTCTGTATCAGTTTTTTTTGTTGTTCTTCAGAATACATAACACCCTGGTAAACCAAAGTGTAAAAAACTACCTTTTACACTCTGGGCTGGAGTATTTGTATTCCGCCTTTTTCAGGTGTAAGCACTCCCCAGCTGGCGGTATTTCGCTTACACCATAGCCCCTGTCCCAAGAAACAGGAACTAACCTCTTAACTACCCTGTCCCAATCCCCTTCCACCAGTATAGGTTTCAAGGGAGATAAGTCTCTTGGTAAAGACTTATCAAGAACAGGGATAGTTAGGGCTACCTTTACAACTTGCCACAGTTTATAACTACTCATTTTGTAGTCTCTCACCTGTTCCTTCCTCTGGTTGACAGGTTGTTGAGTCTGTGGCTCACTGTTAAGGCTTTTTAATAGTTTTATGTCTTTATTTAACTGTTTTATCCTTCTTTTTAATGGTCTTTGTTTATATTCGTTATTCTCTTTTGTTAGTTTTTCTTTTGTTTTTTGTTTTTCTTCTCCTAATTTGTTTACTGCATATTCTTTAAATTTTTTATCTTGTAGTATTTTTATGTAGTTTACTGGTATGTCCTCTTCTAATCTTAATGCTCTCCTTCCTATTACATATGCCCCTGCGGTGTCTTTATCTATGTTGTGTTGTGGTGCATATTTTAGCATTCCTATTATGCTTGTGTATGCTGGATTTACTTCTATTACCTGCACTCCTTCTCTTTTTGCTACTGCTTTTATTTTCCCTAATATACCTTTGTATATCCATTGCTGTAATCTCTTTCTTAATTTTTTACTACCATTTCCTCTATATCCTTTTGACATTTTCTCTAATTTCTCTATTGCTATCGCTTTGTCCTGTATTATTGCTGTTTCTACTATTTGATGTGCTATCTGCCAGCTTATGTATTCCCTCTGGTTTTTTGTCTTGTCTATTAGGTTATGTAAAGATATTTTTTGATGGCTTTCTAAATTACCATCTAATTTTACTGTGGCTATTGCTAAATGAAATGGATTTGCATTTATGTCTATTCCTATTATGCCACTTTTTTTTGTTATTATTGGCTCTTTTGGTATTTCTTCTTCAAATGAAGTGAATGCATAAATATTGCCATTTATAACTCTTATTGTTACTGAATATGGAAAGTATTTCCCTGTTTTTTCTGCTTCTGTTAGCCTTGCTATAAACTCTATCCAATTGTCGTTTTGTCTGTTTACTATCCTTTTTACATTTGCTTTTATCCAGTTTCTTTTGCCTGTATTTATTCTAATAGTTATTCTGTCTTTTTCAAGTTCTATCCTTGTGTTTAGATTTCCTTTTTTACTTTTGTCTCCTCTTGAGTATAAACAGCCTTTTCTTCTTTCTTGCCATTTTTGTTTAAGCTGGTCTTTTTGCTCTCCATTTAGATGTTTTTTCTTTAATCTTTCAAAAAGTTTTCTGCCTCCAAATATTACTTTCTTTGGATTTTGTCCCCTCTTTTTGCAGGAGTTTATCAAACTTTGTGCTTTGAATATTGCATCATCACAGTATCTGCTGTTTAGTTTAAATACTTTTTGCAGGTGTTTTTTTAGCTCTTTCCTCTTGTGTCCCTCAAGTAGTCTGTTGTATGCATATCTATAACAGGACGAGTATTGCCTCATCAGTTTTAACAGCTCTTGCTTATCTTTCTCATTTTCAAAAGTTAGTTTACACTGCAGGACTATCATTTTTTTCTCCAAGTTCACAAAAGTGGTTCTACTTATTCCATAAGCTTCTTTTATATTTTTTATAGTTAATAAATTCTTCTCCATAATGGTTATGACTTTATAGTTTTTTTATAGTTTATAGCAACTATTTCTATCCTCCTAAAAGATATTTTTTTCTAAATAATCCTGTATTTCTTCTTTTGAAAGTGGTACAGAGAAATAGTAACCCTGCCCTAAATCACATCCCATCTCTTTCAGTAATTCAAGCTGTTCTTTTGTTTCAATACCTTCCGATAAAGATAAAGCACCTAAATTATGGGAAAGTTCAATTATAGAAAGAACAATAGCTCTACTTTTTTGATTTTCTAAAATATCATCTAAAAATGATTTATCAATTTTAAGTATATCAAATGGAAACTCTTTTAAATAGTTTAGTGAAGAATAGCCTGTTCCAAAGTCATCAATTGAAATTTTAAAGCCCATATCTTTTATTTTATTTATTATTGATTTTGCTTTATTTACATCTTCAACCAATAATGTTTCTGTAATCTCAAATATTATTTTATTTTTACACTGGCAGTCTTTTGTTAACTCCTGTAAGCTCTGTAGAAAATCTTTTGACCTGAACTGTTCTGAAGAAATATTTATTGAAAGATGAAAATCGTATTTACCTTCTTGGTACCATTCTTTCATCTGTGTAATTGCTTTTTCTATTATCATATTTCCTAACTTGACGATTAAACCTGATTTTTCAGCAATTTCTATAAACTTTTCAGATTCAACTAATCCAAGTTCTGAACTTTTCCACCTTATTAATGCTTCAACCCCTTCTAATTTCATTTTTTGCAGATTTATAATTGGTTGATAGTAAAGCATAAATTCATCTTTTTTGTTTTCTATAGCATATTTTAAAAGATTTTTTATTTTTATTCTTTCTTTAGCAATTTTCCCTAATTCTTCAGAATAAAACTCAAATTTACTTTTACCGATTTTTTTAGATGTTTTTTTAGCGTGGTACATTGCAATCTGGGCATTTCTTACAAGGGAATCTGCATCTTTACCATCTACAGGAAATACAGAAATTCCAACACTTGTAGTTAAATAAATTATTTTGCCATCTATGTTAAAGGGTTTTTCCAATTTATAAATAATTCTTTCAGCTATCTTTGAGGCGTCATCAATTTCCTTTATATTTGGAGAAATTATTCCAAACTCATCACCACTTAACCTGCTTACAATATCTCCCCTTTTTACAGATGATTTTATTCTTTCAGCTATTTCTTTTAGTATAATGTCTCCTATTTTATGCCCATAGCTGTTTATTATTTCTTTAAACCTGTTTAAATCTATATATAAAACAGATATATATTTATTGCTATCTTTTGATATTTCTATCAGTTCTTTTAACTGTTCAAAAAAGAAAGTTCTGTTGTACAGCCCTGTGAGGTTGTCATGGGTACCTATAAATGTAAGCTGCTTCTGAAGTTCTTTCATTTCTGTTATATCAATTACAATTCCTATTCCTGCAGGCTTGTTGTTATAAATTACTGTATTTGAAGTAACCAGTAAATGCCTTATTTCTCCATCTTTTCTAACAATTCTTAGATGATAGCTTGAGATAAATTTTTCCCCTTTTTCTCTTTTTTTATAAATTTCTTTTATTTTTTCAACATCTTCTGGAAAAATGATTTGAAATGGAGACATTTTTTCTATTTCTTTTAATGTGTAACCTGTAATCTGTTCTGCTGCTTTGTTTATGTAAATAAAATGTCCATCCTGATACATATAAATCGCCACAGGAGATGTTTCAGAAATTGTTGTAAAAATTTCATCTCTGTTTTTAAGTTCCTGCGTTAAACTTTGAATGGTATCTAAAAATGTATTTACAGAAATCAAAAAATTGCCAATTTCATCTTTTCTATTAGTTTTAAACCTGAAAGATAAATCTTTTTTTGAAATTTTCTCACGTAAAATCCTTTCTAAATTAGAGATTGGAGAAAGTATAAACTTATTTAAGGAAATAATAAAGCCAGCAACAATTAAAATTAGTGCAAATAAAATAGCTACTCCAAATTGTTCAATAGTTAAAAGTCCTGTAAGGTATATATTTCTATCTATTTCCCCATTTAAAAGGTTTATCTTTTTTCCTGTTATATCTTCTGTATAGTATGAAATAATGATTGATTTATCTTTTGGTTCTATAAGACAGATATTTTTATCATCAACTTTAAGCTGATATTTTGGGTTTATATCTAATTTGGAAAAATAAATTTTGTCAAAAATATCAGATGTCAGCTTTAATGCAAGTTCTTTTGTTAAAAACTTTCCTATTACAATTAATCCTTCTTTTTGTTTTGTATCAGGGTTTTTTATATCAGAAATAGATAAAATAACAATGTGGTTATTCGTTTTAAAATAGCCTGAATTCCTTTTTCTGTATGAAATTATATATTTTAAACTTGTTAAAAATTTCTCATCTATTTCAACACTTTTTTTGTTTATTAAATCAAAGCCTCTAAAAAAAACCGGATTACCATTTTTATCAAAAATGACAAAAAAGTTTAAATTAAGATTTTCAAGTGTATGATTTTCAGGCAAAAATTTATATTCTGGTAGGTTTGTATTCTTTTTTGTTAAAAAATTATAAGTTTCTTTCCAGTTTGCCAAATCGTAGGATAGGGAGGTTACATAATCAAGGCAGTTATTAAATATATCTTTAACAATTACAGCCTTCTGTATAGTATAGTTCCTTTCTAAATTTTCAAAACTTGTAAGTAAAAATGTTTTTGAAAAAAAATATAATACAATTGATAAAAGTAAGGCAAAAAAAGTAATAATTAGTGTAGTTTTCAGCTTAATAGACATATTTAGTCATCAGCTTTGTCTTATAATTTCTAAACTGTGGCTTGTTCCTATCCTGTCTGCACCTGCTTCAATCATTTTTAAAGCTGTTTTATAATCTCTTATTCCTCCAGCAGCTTTTATTTTAATTCTGTTATCTGCCACTTCTTTAAAAAGTTTCACATCTTCTATTTTTGCACCTTCTGGAGCAAAACCTGTTGATGTTTTTATAAATTCAGCACCAGAATTAATAACTATCTCTACTGCTTTTATCTTTTCTTCATCTGTTAGGTATGCGGTCTCAACAATTATTTTATGGACACAACTTTCTGTGTAGCAAACAAGGGTTCTTAACTCTTCTTCAACGTATGTGTAATCTCCAGATTTAAAAGCGCCAATATTCCATACTATATCAAGCTCGTGGGCACCATCCATCTGGGCTGTTGTTGCTTCTATTAATTTAGATTTTAAAGTGTTTGCACCTAAAGGAAATCCTACAACTGTACAGATTTTCACTTCAGAATTTTTTAGTAACTCTCTAACCCTTCTTACATGAAAGGGATTAACACACACAGAATAAAAACCGAATTCTTTTGCCTCTTCACAAACCCTTTCTATATCTTCGTACGTGGCAGTAGGTTTTAGTAATGAGTGGTCAATGTACTTTGCTAAATCTGTTATTGTTTCCATAGGATTACTCCTATAATTTTATTCTGCTGCCTTATCTTGTTTTTTAAAAACAAAGCCATACCATAAATCTTCTGGTTTATTAATCTCTGGCTTAGATGCTTCCTCTATTAATTTTAAATTGTTTTCCTGTGCCATTTTTAGTATTTTCTCTTTTTCCTTTTTAAATATACCCGAAATTATTAAATATTTTTCAAATAAGTTAGCAATTTTGTTAAAATATTTCTCAAAAATATCTATTTGTAAGTTTGCCAGAACCACATCGTACTTTTCATCTATTTCGTCTATATTACTTACCTGACAGGAAAGTTCAACTTCATTTTCCCATGCGTTAATCTGACATTCTTCAATAGCTCTTTCGTCAATATCTATTGTAAATACTTTTTTTGCACCTAATTTTGAAGCTGCTATTCCTAATATCCCTGTTCCACAACCAATATCTAAAACAGAATATTCCTCTTTTATATATTTCGGCAGTAATGACAAAACTATTTGTGTTGTTGGATGTAATCCTGTACCAAAAGACATTCCTATTTTTATTTTTATAGGAATGAATTCTTTTCCTTTATAAACGTCCCACTCTGGAATTATAAGGAAAGGCTTCACTTCTATTGGTGGAAAATCTTCTTTCCATATTTCATCCCACGGTTTTTCTTCTATTTTTTCTTCTTTTATTATTTTTCCTGAACCAAGGTCATTAAAAATTTCAAGAAGTGCTTCTTTGAATGCTTCCCCCTGTCCTTTCTCTGAATAAACTGCAAATTTCACATTATCATTGTTTCTGCCAACTATTTCTACCCCATAACCGTTAAACTCAACTAAAAATATCTCAAATTTATCTTCTGGAATTTCCGCTGTAAATTTTTTCATACATTTATCCTTTATTGATAAAAAACGTTAAATTTCCGTATGTATCGTATTCTACAACTATTTTAAATAGTTTTCCATTATTTTCATAATTAAAAATTACCTGATTATAAATAGATACTTTACCACTGCTTTTGATTTTTATTTTCCTTATAACTTTCCCGTTTTTTGTGGTTAGTGAGTATAAGATTTTAAGGTGGGGTCCATCCCTATGGGGTATTGTTTCTATACTTTCAATAATAGGTAGAGGAATTGTTTCTACATTTTCAATCCAGTCTTCATAAAGTTCGTGTTCCTCTACCGTCAGTTTTGAGCCATCTTCAAGTATTTCATCATTTTTTGAAATTTCCTGCAAAAAAACCTGTTTTACCTTTGATAAAATTTCTTCAAAATCTTCTATTACTTCTTTTTTTATACCTTCTTCCAATAGATTCACCTAAGATTATTCTTTCTTATATTTATTATAAATATAATCGTCAACTTTTGTAAGTCCAACTTTGGATATTTTGATAAGGGCATTTTTCTGGCTTTCTAAATCTTCTGAGTATCTTTTTTTCATTTCTTCCTGTATAAATTCTAACAAGTATTCTACCTGCCTTTGAAGTTCATTCATCTGCTCTCTCATTCTTAAAATTGCATCTACACCTGCAAGATTAACTCCTAACTCCCTTGTCAGAAAAAGTATAAACTCTAATTTTTCTATATCTTCCTGAGAGTACAGTCTTGTCTTTCCTTCTGTTCTTGAAGGTGTAAGAAGTCCTTCCCTTTCATAAAGTCTCAACGTCTGCGGATGTATATTAAACATCCTTGAAACTGCCCCTATCATATATAAAGGTTCTCTTTTTTTATTATTTTCTTCCCTTGTTTTACCAAATCTATCCATGGTAATCACCTCTCAATTTTACTTTTCAAATCTATTTGGTATAGGTAATTCTTCTTTTAGTTCTTTAACCAATTTTTTAGCTTTTTTAGATAAATCTTTCCCTTTAGGAATTACAACATTTACTACTATTATTAAATCCCCATATCCAGAAGATTTTAGTCTCGGCATTCCTTTTCCCGGAACTCTAACAGTTTCTCCACTTTGAATTCCTTCTGGAATTTCTACTGTTTCTTTTCCACCATCTATTAAAGGAACTTCTATTTTTGTGCCTAAAATAGCTTCAGCAACGTTTATATTAACTTTCAGGTATAAATTATCACCTTTTCTTTCATACAGGTTATGTGGTAAAACATTAACGATAACCCATAAGTCTCCAGGAACTCCACCAAATCTTCCACTGTGTCCTTTTCCCGGAACCCTTAATTTAGTTCCATTATCTACTCCTGGAGGTATTCTAACTTTTATAGTTTCTGTCTTTAGAACTAATCCTCTTCCATTACAGGCTTCACATGGTTCTTTAATATATCCTGTTCCTTTACATGTTGGGCATGTCTGAGATATATGCATAAATCCAGATGAATATGTTATCTGTCCAGTTCCCTGACATTCTGGACATATCCTCGCTTCAGTTCCAGCTTTTTGACCTGTTCCTGCACATTTTTCACAAACGACGTACCTTGGAACTTCCAAAGTAAGTGTTGTCCCTTTATACGCATCTTCTAAAGATATTGTTACTGTCTGGTAAATATCTTCCCCATTTTCCCTCTGGTAAGTAGTCCTTTCCCTTGTTCTCTGCCTTCTACTTCCTCCACTAAAGAAACTTCCTAAATCAAATAGGTCTTCTAATATGTCTTCTATATTCATACCTCCAAACCCTTCAAATCCACCACCGAATCCAGATTCTCCACCGGCTCCTCCTCCAAATGCAGCATGTCCAAACTGGTCGTACATTTTCCTTTTTTCAGGGTCTGAAAGTACCTGATATGCCTCACTTATTTCTTTAAATTTTTCTTCTGCTTCTTTATTATTTGGATTTAAGTCAGGATGGTACTTCCTTGCTAATTTTCTGTACGCCTTTTTTATTTCATCTGCAGAAGCGTTTCTGCTTACTCCTAATATTTCGTAGTAATCTTTTTTATTTGCCATTCTCCAACACCTTCTATTTAGTTTATTTAAAGTTAATATAATATTTTAGTCTGGTATTGTCAAGTTTTTTAATTGTCTTTATAAAGAAATTTAAATTAATCAGCTTAAATATTTTGAATGTTTGTTTGAATTCTTTATTTTCCGATATAATTTAATAGGGTTGTTTATCAAAAATTTTGAGGAGGGTTCTAACATGTTTTCAAACTTCAAGATGTTCTTACTCACACCACTTTTTCTTATTTTTGGTTCGTTTATTTTATCAGGTTGTGGAGCTGGAGTAACAACAAATGTACAAACTTCAGAAAAAAACGTTAATGAAGTTGTAAAGTATGAAGGTCCAAAAGCAAGAATTGCTGTAGCATCTTTTGAATGTAAAGCTGCAAAATGTTACGGTCAAATTGGGGAAGGAATAAGAGATATGTTAGTTGATGCTTTGTTCAAATCTGGAAGATTTATAGTTCTTGAAAGGGGAGAAGGATTAAGTGCAATAAGAGAAGAGTTAAACTTAGCTGAATCTGGATTGGTTCAAAAAAATAAAGCTCCTAAAAAAGGTTCATTGGAAGGTGCTGACATTTTAGTTGTTGGTTCCATTATAGCATTTGAACCAGAAGCAGGAGGTTTAAAAGGTGGTGTTGGAGGATTATTAAAAGGAGTTCCTTTAATTGGTGGAATAACTGCTGGAATGAAGGAAGCTTATATTGCTGCCAATATCAGATTAATAGATGTTAGAACCGGAAGAGTTATTAACTCAACAGTAGTAGAAGGAAAAGCATCAAGCTTTAAATTAGGTGGATTTGGTGCAGGAATTTTAGGTATTCCTCTTGCTGGTGGATTAACAAAATATAAAAATACTCCAATGGAAAAGGCAGTTATGGTTATGTTAAATGATGCTGTAAAGAAAATATCACAGCTTGTTCCTGAAAATTATTACAGATACAATCAGTAATTTAAAGCAGCCTCCTGTTTTACACAGGAGGTTTTTTATTTTACAACTAAAATAGATTGGTTTGCGTATTTCACCAGATTACTTGCAGTACTTCCTAACAACATTCTTTTAAAACCACCTACTCCCCTGTGTCCTACTACTATTAAATCACAACCGTTTTCATCTGCATAAGTCATAAGTTCTTCAGCAGGGTCACCTTCCATTACTTTTAAAAAAGGTTTAATTCCTTCCTTTTCTGCGATGTCAGAAGCTTCTTTTAAAAATTTTTCTTCTTTAGATATCTGTTCTTTTTCATACTCCTCTATTTCTTCAGGTGGAATGTAATCAATAGCATAAAATTCAAATGGTCTTACAACTCCAACAATGTGTAGCTCTGCATTCACATCTTTGGCAAGTTCTATTGATTTTAAAAGGGCTTTTTTACTTGATTCTGAACCATCATAACCAACTGCAATTTTTTTAAATGCCAATTTTTTCCTCCAAATTGTTTATGTTTTTAATTATACAATAATTCTAAAATTCAATTACAATACTTGTTGTAAAGGTCGTGTCCAATCTCTGTATTGTGTTTTCCTTTGGAATATTCTGGTATTTTGCAAGATATGCAATTTGTAATGAAAGATGTTTTGTCAATCTGTTAATTAACGATAATTCAAAATCCAGATAGTAATCTTTTACATTTTCATTATTAAGGCTATAAATTAACTTTTGCCTTAAAGCTAAATCTGGATTGAAACTGTACTTGAATCTCTCTTCAATATTGTGCATAAAGTATCTATCTATGTACTTTTCGTTGTTTGAAATTTTGTCGTAATAATAGTAAAGGTAATAGCTTCCAGTTAAATAAAATTTATCTGAATGCGAAAAGTAATACCCTATTCCTGGTCCAGTTGCCAGTCTGTACTCAAAATTCTGGAAAGGGTTTCTAAAAAACCTTAAATCCCAGAACAGAAAAACCCTTCCTTTTCTGTGTTCCAATCTTCCTTTTGTGTCAATTTCTTCTGCAATTTTTATTCCATCACTCTCACCGTAAAGCACATACCCATTAAAATAAATACGTTTATGGTCTTCCTTTTTAACAAAATCTGTTTTTAGATTTAAAGATTTTGTATGTGTATTTCCTGATGTTTGTGAATACCCAATAGCTATATTAAAATCGTAAGTTTTTGGAGTTTCGTATTCAAAAACAACATCTTCACCAAAAGAAAAGCTAAAGATAGAAAAAATAAGAAAAACTATTTTTTTCATTTAACAACAATATTAAGGATTTTTCCTTTTATAAAAATCACTTTAACAATATTTTTCCCTTCTATCCATTTTTTTACATTTTCATTTTCAATGGCTGTATTTTTAACAAATTCTTCATCTGCATTTGCAGGGACAGTTATTGTAGCTCTTACTTTTCCGTTTACCTGTACAGGAATTTCTTTTGTTGTTTCAATCAGTGCTTCCTCATCAGGAACAGGAAATTGCTGCTGAATTGTAAATCCTTCATTACCTAATATTCTCCACAGTTCATCAGCTATGAAAGGTGTAAAAGGTGACAAAAGTAAAACAAGATTATCAAACGCTTCTTTTAAAACTTTTGGATTTTTTTCCTTGTAGGACTGGAGTTCGTTTAAAAGCTCCATAATAGAAGCAATTGCAGTATTAAATTGGTATTCTTTAACAATATCTTCATTAACTTTTTTAATAGTCTGGTGTAATTTTCTTCTTAATTTTTTAGATTCTTCTGATAGATTTTTAAAATCTTCCTTTGAGTATGAAATTCCTTTTACCAAATCAATATTGGAATTAATAAGATTCCAAACTCTTTTTAAAAATCTGTTTGCACCTTCTACTCCACTATCAATCCAGTCAAAATTATTTTGTGGAGGAGCAGCAAAAAGTATGTAAAGTCTAACTGTATCTGCTCCATATTTTTCAATCATCTCATCTGGGTCAACTGTATTGTGTTTAGATTTTGACATTTTGTCAGATTTTCCGTATTTATCTTCTAAATCTTTTAATATTTCCATTGGAAGACCGAGTTTTTCAAATAAAAGTTTTGCATTATCGTTTATTGTTAAATGATTTTCCTCTAAAAATTCTTTTAATGTTTTTCCCATTTTTATCCTCTTTAGATTAATCTAATTCTTTAGAATAAATATTATATATTTTTGAGGTTTTAATTTCTTCATTAAACAAATTGATTTAAAAGTAAAAAGATTTATATTTATTAATAGAAATATAGTTTTTATATTTAATATAAATACAATAATATAAATGGGAGAAATAGCCATGAAGAATTCAAAAGAAAAAGCAGTCAAATTAATAGACGAAAGAATTTCCCAATTTGAAAAACTACTGTCCAAAACTTCTAACAAAAATTTTGACACGAAAGAATATGACGTATTATGTGCAAAAACTGTAGATTTATTAGCCAGTTTATTTCCTGAAGAAAGAGTTAAAGAGCTATGCGATAAGGTCAGAATATTCTGGATTTCTGAAGACCCTAACAATAAGGAAAGCTATAAAAGACTTATCCAGAAATGCATAATCCAGTTAGAAGAATGTAAAGAAAGTCTTATTAAAAATTTATAAAAGAACTATTTTTTGTTAATATTCTGAAAGGTTTCTTATACTATATAAATAATTTTTTTCACTTTGCATTTAACATCTAAAATATAAATCTAATTAAAATAAGACTTGTAAATCTGAAGAACATATTATACATTGTTGTATAATACATAAATGTATAATACAGGATAGTATAATGAAACATAAAGAAAGAAATCCTTTTTATTTTGGTGGAACTGTTAGCAACGAAGATTTTTGCAATAGAGAAAAAGAGCTTGCAGAGCTAAAAAGGGATATTTTTTCTGGTATCAACATACTTCTGTACTCTCCACGGAGATTTGGAAAATCATCCCTCCTATTAAAGCTAAAGGAAGAACTGGAAAATGAAGAAATTAAAGTTATTTTCCTTGATTTGTTTCCTGTGATAGATGAGAAAGATTTTATAAACCGATATTTTAATGAGATTGTAAAAACGTTAGTATCTAAAAAAGAAAAAGTTATCCAATCCTTAAAAGAACTTGCAAACCTTAACTTTAGTGTTAACTCTACCCTTAAACCTGACGGCAGTATAACCTTTTCTGTTTCTTTTTCTCCAAAAGAGAAGAAAACAGTTTTAAAAGAGATACTGGAAATTCCATTTTTATACGCTACCAAAAACAATGCAAATGTTGCAGTAATATTTGATGAATTTCAGGAAGTTGAGAATTTAGGATTAGAAAAAGAAATCAGAACAGTTATCCAGAATCACGGAAGAAATGTTTCTTATGTATTTTCAGGAAGCAAAAAGAGTATCCTTACCCAGATTTTTTCTGATAAAAGCCGACCTTTTTATAAATCGGTAAAAAAATTTCCTTTAAAAGAAATTCCACTTAAAGAATGGATACCGTTTATCCAGAATAAATTTGAAAAAACAGAAAAAAAGATAGATGAAGAAATAATAAAAGAGGTTTTCTACATTTGCCGAGGATTTCCATACTATATCCAGCATATATGCTATGTCCTGTGGGAAGTTTCTAAAGAAAAAGTAAAAAAAGAAGATTTTGACTATGCAGTAAATCTTGTTTTGGAGAGAGAAGAGGACTCTTTCTGGGAAGAGTGGACAAGTCTGCCGCCAACCCAGAAAAAAGCTTTAAAAATAATAATTTACACAAATGGTAAAAATATTTATTCAAAAGAAGTTCTCTTTGAATTTGAAATTACTGCTTCACAACTAAAAAGGGCTATAGAACAACTTCTAAAAAAAGATATTATAAACAAAGAAAAAGACACTTACCAAATTATAGACCCTATTATGGAATTGTGGATTAAAAGAAATTTTTAATAAATTCAGTAGTTGGATTATAATCCATAGATAAAAAGCTACAGTAAATAATAAAGCTAATATTTCTTCCGTTATCGCAAAATAGAAACTCTTTATTTCAGCTGTTTAATCAAATTTATATCTCTTTCTTTTCCTTAAATTCTAATAAACATATTTCAATTTGTATAAAAATTTCATCAAACTGAACACAAAAATTCTTCATATAAAATTTAGTGCAATATAATGTCAATTATATTTAAATTTACAATGTAAATTTTACATAGTATAAAGAAATAAATTTAGGTATTTTTGAAACCATTCCGAAAATTTTAGTACTGAATTTAGGTAAAATTTCCATTATAATTTTTGTATGATTAGAATTTTTATAAAAGACAGCTTAAACATAAGAATCATTGATGTAGAAGACATAAACGAAGATTTAAACACCATCTTACAAAAAAACAACTCATCCTTTGAAAATGTTCTGTGGGTTGACATACTATCTCCACTTGAAGAAGAAAAAGATTGGGTATCAAAATACTTTGAAATAGAATTTCCTTCAAAACAACAAACAGAAGAAATTGAAGTAAGTTCAAGATACTGGGAAGATGAAGAAAGTATA
>JALSSE010000013.1 GCA_026984415.1 Hydrogenothermaceae bacterium
AGGTTTGTATGAAAAAGGTTTGTTTTCTGGTTCTTCAAATTCTCCGATAAGTTTTGATTTTCCACAACCTATTGAAACTTCATTGGTAATAACTCCAAAATGTGAGGCTATTCCCATTTTCCTTGGATGTAAAATACCCATACCATCAAGAATAAAAACATCCGGCTTTAATGTAAGTTTCTTGTACGCCTCTAAAATAGTTGGCAGTTCTCTATATGCTAAAAATGTAGGTATATAAGGAAAATCAACTTTTTTTTCTGCAAAAACCTTTTCTTTAACTTCCAAAGTTTTGTAATCTAAAACAACAATACAGGCAATTCCAGTGGTTGGATTTTCCCAGATATTTGTAAACGTTAAGTCTATTCCTGCAACAAGTTTTATGTTGTCAATCTCTATTTTGTCTGTCAAATTTAATTTTTTTGAAAGTTCTAACTGTTCTTTTTCTAACTTTTTTGTATCAATTACTTTTGATTCCATATCTAATCCTGTAAAAAAGTATTCCTAAATATTCGTGTATACCTGCTATTGAATCTTCAAAACTACTTGCCTGAGGAAAATAAAATTCCCATGTGTAGCTTATTCTATTAGTCCTGTAATCTGTTGGTACTGGAATTACTTTTATTTTGAAATGCTTAAAAACAGATACTGCCCTTGGCATATGACAGGCAGAGGTTATAAGGCAAACATTTTTCCAGTTATGTTTTTTTAATATTTTTTTTGTTAATTCTGCATTTTGAAAAGTGTTTAAACTATTACTTTCCGTTATTAAATACCTTTTAGGAACTCCTAAATTTTTGAGAAAGTCAGCCATAACTTCTGCTTCAGAAATAAAATTTTTATTGTTAAAAGGTCTTCCACCAGTAAGGATTATAGGTTTTTTATGAATTTTCCATATTTTATAGGCCGTAATAACCCTTTTTATAACAGATGGCTTCAGAGAAGGTTTTCCGTTTTCATCTGGAGAGTTTAAATACATTCCTCCTCCGAGGGTTACAACTGTATCACAGTTCAAATTTTTCATATCTGGAAATGGATATTTATATTCAAGGGGCATAAGTATTCTATCTTTTACAGGTTCAATGGATAAAAAATACATACTGAACCCTACAAATAAAACAAGCATTGCTGCTACAAACTTTTTACCTTCTTTTATAAGTAGAACAGTTCCAAATAGAATTAAAATAAAAACTGCCGGAGGTAAAACTAACCAACTGATTGCTTTTAATAACATAAATAGAGTCATAAATTCTCCTAAAAAATTACTAAATTATCCCTGTGTATAACTTCAGCAGGTTTATCTTTAAGTTCAGAACTTTTTAAGCCTTTATATTTTTTTATATCTTTGTAGCTATAGTTTACTATTCCTTTTCCTATTATTTCTCCTTCTAAATTTTCAATAACAACTACATCTTTTGGGTAAAAAATACCTTCCACATCAACTATACCTGCTGGAAGTAAACTTTTTCCTCCTCTTAACGCTTTTTCAGCGCCTTCATCTACTATTATTTTTCCTTTAGCCATTGAAAGAAGGGCTATCCAGCTTTTTTTACTGCTAATTTTTTTCTTTTTTTCTGGGAATATAAAACTTCCCACTTTTTTTCCTTCTAAAATATTCAACAGGATATTCTCCTTTTTAGGAGCAATTACAACAGGAATAGAATGGCTCACTGCAATTTTTGCAGCTTCTAATTTACTCCTCATTCCTCCTGTTCCAAACTTTGATTTTGAAGATTTTGCAAATTCTATAACCTCATCTATTTCCTTTATCTCCTCAATAAGTTTTGCTTCTTCTTTTGATGGCTCATCTGTGTAAAGTCCCCCAGCTGTTGATAGTACAATCAATAAGTTTGCCTGAGTTAAAACTGCAACATGGGAAGCTAAAAAATCGTTATCTCCAAATACTATCTCTTCAACTGCAATTGTATCATTTTCATTAATTATAGGAATAACTCCCATTTCTAATAATTTATTTAACGTATTTCTTGCATAGTTATATCTTTTTCTTTCCCTTAATCCTTCTATTGTTAATAAAATCTGTCCAATTACCAAGTTATGTTCTGAAAATAACTTGTCGTAAATCTGCATTAAATAAGCCTGCCCAACAGATGAGATAGCCTGTTTTTCAGTTATGGTTTTTGGTTTTTCTTTTAGTTTTAATTTTTTCGTTCCAGCCAGTACAGCCCCAGAGGACACTAAAATAATCTCTTTTCCCTCTTTTTTTAAATAACTTATTTGTTTAGAGAGCTGTTTTATAAAATCCTCATCTATTTCAGTATCTTTTGATAAAAGTTGAGAACCTATCTTAACAACAATTCTTCTTGCATTTTTCAGTATATTTTCTTTCTCATTCTTCAAAATACTCTGCTCCTCCCCTTTTTGTTTCCCAGATAACAACTTTTTGAAGGGTAGGATATTTCTCTTTTATTTTTTTATACATATATTTTGCAACATTCTCAGCACTTGGAGAAAAATCGTAAATGTCATTCATACATTTGTAATTTGGGAGTATTTCATCTAACAGTTTATCTATTTCTAAAAAATCAAACCCCATTCCACCATTGTCTAACTCATCTGCCCTTATAAAAACTTCTATTTTCCATGTATGACCGTGGAGAGGTTCTGGTTTTCCGTGGTAATCTGTTAAAAAATGGGCTGCTTCAAATTCTTTATTAACTCTTACTATGTATGGCATTGATATTTCACCTCATTTTCCAATATTTAATAAATTATAAAATAAAGTAGACGAAATGAAAGTTATGAAATTTGATAAATTTATCTACAAGCAAAAAATAAAAGATATTCCAAAAGAACTTTTGCCTCGGGAAAAAGCATTAAAATACGGAATTTCCTCTTTATCTGATTCTGAATTACTTGCCTTATCCCTTGGAAAAGGAACAAAAGAACTAAATGTACTTGGTCTTTCAAGTAAACTTCTCTCTGGAAAAACGTTGAAAGATTTTAAAAATATAACTTTTGAAGAATTAATAAAAATAAAAGGAATAGGGGAAGCAAAAGCTTTACAGATACTTTCTATTATAGAAATTGCCAAAAGAATTGAAAATGAAGAAGAAAAAATAGTCTTTTCAAAACCTGAAGATGTTTTTGATTACGTGAAATACCTTTCTAAAGAAAGACAGGAGAAGCTAATTGCACTGTATACAAACACATCTAACGAGCTATTAGGTGAAGAAGTCATAGCTGTCGGCTCTCTAAATGTTTTAAGGGTTCTGCCACGGGATATATTTTTTCCTGCAATCAATTTAAATGCCTACGGAATAATTTTAGTCCATAACCATCCTAACGGGTACTCTAAACCTTCAAAAGAAGATATTGAATTTACAAAAAAAATACAGGAATTAGCAATTCAATTAGGTTTTGAAGTATTAGACCATATAATAGTTGGGAAAAAGGACTTTTACAGCTTTAACCAGCACAATTTAATTTGAAAATTTCTTAATTTTGAGTATATTACATAAGTACTTTAGAATATAATAATGAATACAATATATATGAATACAGGAATATGAGGAAGAAATTAAATTTAATGTTTCTAATTTTACTAATAGGAGGGTTTAGCTTCGGTTTTTCACTTAGTTTACCAGATATTCCCGATTCAATTGGTGAGTTTAGAAAATATTTTCCTATTCCAGAGGACCCGGGAGATAAAGGAAACGAAAGTTTAGAAGGTGTTGATGATAACGGAAATGGAGTCAGAGATGACGTTGAAAGATTTATTTTAGAAAAATTACCTGAAAATGAAGCACTTGTTCAGGCAGCATTTGATAAAGCAGTTGTTTTACAGGACATTGCAGTCACAAAATTTGGAGATATTGATAAGGAAGAAAGAGAAAATGTTGCGTTAGAACTTGCCAAAGACCTATTAGAAAAAGATGCTTGCCTTGATGCGGTTGATTTTAAATTATACGGGTACAGCTACAAAGAAAGAAAAAAAATGAATGATTTTAATAGAAAACTAAAAAGCAAAGTTTTCAATACTGCTGGAAGATATGACAATTACATTGATTTTAACGGACTTTTAGATGGAAAAAGCTTTTCTTTTCCAGTTGCAACATCAAAAAATTTAGATGAAATTATATCTAAATACTGTTCAGATAAAGTTAAGGAATTTTTAAATAAAGGAAAATGAGAAATTTAATACCTGTATTTCTCTTATTAATAAGTTTTCTTTTAGAAAGTTGCGATTTTGAAACATTCACAAGCAGTGATAAAGGATTTACTGGATATAGGTATTATTATATAAATGGAATGCAAACAGATTTTACCGAAGCAATAGCAGATAAAAAAGAACTTTACAGAGCTATGGTTGAGTACAAAGATTCCCACCCTGATGAACATATCTTTGACGATTTAACAGAAGACGATGTTAGGCTTGCTTTTAATTACGATGAAACATCTATAAGTGATATTTTAGAAGCATTTTTACAAAAAAACTTTGATACTTTCCAGATATTTTTTGTTTTTCCCCTTGAATTTCCAATACCAAAATTTATAAAAGACCCTTATGAAGAAATGGTTGATGATTATGTTTTAAAAATCGTTTCTGACTTTTTAAAATCCCCCAGTGATGATTTAAGAAAACACCTAAGATACTATGAAAAGGATTTAAGTGAAGGGAAAAAATTAGTTTTAATTGGACATTCACAGGGTAATTTTTACGCAAACGAAGCGTACGATTATCTTCAATCAGATGACGTTGGGGTAGTTGCAGTGGCAACTCCAGCTGACAGGGTTGGAAAAGATATTATAAATGCTCCTTATACAACTTTTTATCAGGATGAAGTTATAAATACTATTAGATTTTTTTATCCTGACTTATGGGCTCTACCTCCAAATATGAGTGCAGACACCTGTGATAGTTCAACATGCCATAGTTTTGTAAGAGATTATTTAAATCCTGATAATGCAAGTAGAGAAAAAATAATAAGGGACATTGTTAGGGTAGCTAAAGATTTATAGATTTATTTGATTTTTAACGGTTTACTTCTATTACCAGCTTTATCAACAGCTACAATCTCATAATAATCACCTGATTTATAACTTCTATCAATAAAGTAATAACTTTTTATAGGGATTTCTGATACTATTTTTCCATTCTTATAAATTAGATAACCTATAACGTCTTTAGATGGGCTTTCTTCCCATACTATAACAATTTTTCCATTTTCTTTTAGAATATTTCCATCTGTTGGGGGAAGTGGCGGAAATTTATCAACGTATTTTTTACATACAATTTTAGAGGAACTACTTTCAACACCGTTTTTTGAAATTGTTATGTAATAACAGTACTTTTTGTTTAATTCTAAATTCTTATCTAAAAACTCTGATGAATTTTTCACAATTTTATAAGGAATAGGAGGAATTAAACTGGAATTTTCATTCCTATAAATATTTACCTGTTCATACATTTTCTTCCAGTTCAAAAGAATTCCATCTTCTTTTAAAAATAGATTTAGTTTTGTTGTTAAAACAGGATAGTTTTTCTCAGGCTTTATGCATACATAATTGGATATTTTTTCTTTTAATGTTTTTACA
>JALSSE010000014.1 GCA_026984415.1 Hydrogenothermaceae bacterium
GAAAGTATAAACTATCAAAATACAAAACTTTCTATACAAGGAGTATACAAGTCAACTTCCTTAGAAAAAGAGCAGTTAATACTACAAACAAAAAAAGAAATAAAAACAAATATAATATCTATTCAAAAACTTCACCAATGTAAGTGGATTATACACATAAAATCTCCATTTGAAGAAAAAATAAAGAATACTATCCAAAATAGCTCAAAAATTTTAAGACTTGGAAGAAAAGAAGATCTTGTAATAGATATAAATCTATACGATGTAGAAGAACAAGATTTTGATAATTTAAAAATTTTCCCTAAAACTGAAATAGAAAGCATAAAACTAAAAACATATAAAAGCTGGAATAAAGATGAAGACACAAAGGGAAGTCTATTTAAAATGGCTTTAGATACAATTGTTAATGAAGAAGAAGAAATAATTGGCTATAAACTGATAAATTTAGTATATATTGATATAAACAGTATGAAAAATAATATAAAAATTGGTGATGGGGAATATTTGATACAATGGATAAGAATTTAATAACAATATATAGGATTATTTGGAATGCTTATAATGAATCTAGCTTTTTAGGATTGTTGAAATTTATTTTAAAAACATCTAAGTTTAGGATGTTTGTAATTATTTTACTGTTTTTATTATTGTTAATTTCTCTTTTCAGTTTTATATATTTCTATTGGAAAAATAAAATTGATGTTGCTACACAAATTTATTACTCTCTGCCAATTACTTTTCTTTTCATTTTTTCATTTATCTACTTAAATCGAGCAATAGAAGAAAGCTTTAAAAAAAATAATATAAATATAAAAAATTATCAGTTTATAGAAAACGAAAATAGAGCTATAGAAAGATATTTATTATTTTCACTAAAGTTAAAAAAAGAGAACATCTCAAAACGCGATATTATGAAATTATTAAATAGTGATTTATTCTCTGTAGAAAAAAGAAGAAAGGAAAAATCAATATTAGAATTGATAAAAAACAACCTAATAGTAGCAGGAAGTTTTACAGTCTTTATCACTATGCTATCAGGTTTATCTTCAATAAAAGAATATTGGGATAATAAGATTAATCATTTATTATTGCTCACTGCAATTTTTATAATGATTATCTCTATTTATATTTTAATGATATATAAGTACTCAAAAATGTCACGGAGAGAAAAAATTGAAGAGATGGAAAAATTTTTGATTATATATATAAATGAAAATCAAGATTGATTTACATCTAAAATAATGTTAAGTAATCATCTCAAAACATATCTTGCAAAAAGTGATGGAATTACTATATGGAAGCACATACAGGATTTAAAACAGCAGTTTGAAATATTCTTAAAGCATTATCCTTATATTTTAACAGAAGAAGAAAGGAAAATATTAGAGTATGCTATACAATTTCACGACTATGGGAAGTTAAACAGACTATTTCAGTGTAAATTACCTGTGAAAAATAAACCTGTCCGTTGTGAAACAGGAGAAAAGGATGATATTATTCCACATCAATATTTGTCGCCATTGTTTTTAAGAGCTTTAGAAGAAAAACTATCTCCAAATGAAATAATTATCCTGATTTACTCAATCATAAATCACCACTCAAGAGGAAGGGAAAGATACTTTAATCAGTATGGTGCAAACTTATTACTTGAAGATATAGAAAAAAATATAAAAAACTTCTTTAAACATATAGGCATTACTGGACTATCAAAAGAAACAAAAGAATTTTATAAAAGATATTTTGAAGAAATAGTCAGTAGAATATCCAATGTGGAAAATCTAAACAAAAGTTTTGATACAAATATAGAATTTATAAAATCTTTAATAAAAATAGCAGGACTTTTAATTAGAATAGACCACAGTGCTTCAGGAGAAGATTTAACAGTAGAAGAAGAGCCTATAAAGAAAGATAGAACAGAGATTTTCTTAAATTATTTACAGAAGAATAATAAACCAAAAAAGCTAAGACCTTTTCAAGAAAAATTTAAAGATTTTGAAAATTTAGTATTAGTAGCAGATACAGGTCTTGGGAAGACAGGACTTGCTACAATTTGGTCAAAAAGAAAACTCTTTTATGTTTTACCTAACAGAACATCAACTAATGCTATGTTTGAAACAATGAAAAGCATATTTGGCAAAGATAAAGTCGGGCTACTCCACTCTACAAGTTTGTTTTATATCTATCAAAATAAAGAAGCAGATATAGAAGATTACACAGTTTTAAGAGATTTTGAAAATACAAAAAATCTATCAAAACCTATCACAATATCAACAGCAGACCAGCTTTTTACTGCCGTTTTTAAATATCCAACATATGAAAAAATATACTCAACTCTTTCATATTCAGATATAGTAATAGATGAAATCCAAGGATTTGACCCAGCTCAGATAGTCCCAATAATTTATCAGATAAAGGAAACAACGAAAATTGGAGCAAGATACTTAATAATAACAGCGACACTTCCTAAAATAATAAAAGATGAGTTTGAAAAAATAGGTTTTACAATAAAAACTGATGAGCAAGAAACTATAGATAAAACAAAAAGACATAAAGTTTGTATATTAGAAAAAGATATAAATTCTGTTTCAGATTTAATAATACAAAAGGCAAAAGAAGGAAAAAATGTATTAGTCATACTAAACACAGTTCCATCAGCTCAAGATTTTTATGAAAAATTAAATTATCAAAACAAAAACCTCTTACATAGCCGTTTTATATGGAAAACACGAAAAGAAAAAGAAGAAAAAATAAAAACTGATTATAAAAATAACAAAAGAGTTATCTGGATAACTACACAGCTTGTAGAAGCATCTTTAGATATAGACTACGATGTTTTATTTACAGAAATTGCCCCAGCAGATAGTCTTATTCAAAGAATGGGAAGAGTGTGGAGACATAAAAAGTGTGATTATCCTTTAAAAGAACCTAATATTTATATATTAACAGAAGTAGATGAAAAAAAGGTTTCAAAAGTTTACGAAAAAGTTTTAAGAGAGGAAAGTTTAAAACTTATTAGAGAGTTTTTGGATAAAGATGGCTTTTTAAACTCCATAGAAAAAAGAAAAATTGTAGAAACCTTATACTCTAAAGAGACTTTAGAAAAATTAAACTCCAAATATTTTGAAAAATGGAGAGAAGTAGAAAAAGTATTAAAATCAAACTGGGATTATCTCTTTAAAAAGGAAGCTCAACAGATATTCAGAGATACATTTACATTTGAAGCAATTCCGTATATTTATAGAGAAAAAGCTATAAAACTCAATGAAGAATTAGAAAGTTTAAAAACCATAAAAGACAAAAAAGAAAGGAGATTAAAAAGGATAGAGATTTTAAAACAGATAAATGATATAAAAGTTCCAATACCTATATATTGGGTAATAAACGATAATGTTAAAAATAAATCTCCTTATGAAATTTTAAACAAAGATTATGAAATTTTTATACTTGCTAAATACTTTAGTTATGATGATGAGCTTGGAATAAGATTAGATAAAGAATTACTAGAAAACTATAGATTAGATGAAGATATATTCTTTTAATTACTAAATCTTTTGATTTGAATATAAAAAGACAGCACACACATTGGAATTGTGGAAGGATACTGGGAAAATGAAGAAGAAATTAAATCTTTACTTCCTGAAGCACAGGTTCACAATGTTAATGACTTTTTTGATAAGTTAAAGGAAAAAGTTAATGATTATTATGGAGTAAAGAATTAGTGTAATTTTATATGCTAAATAGCATTTTTCATGCACGATAATATTTTGGAAGGTAATAGCATGGGTAAAAAAATACACACAACTTTAAGAGTAGATGAAGAAAATTACAAAGAAGCGAAAAAAATTTTAGAAAGATTAGGGCTTAATGTAAGTCAAGCGTTTAATATTTTTATAGCTATGATAAAAGAAACAAAAGGCATTCCTTTTGAGATAAAAATACCAAATGAAGAAACTCAAAAGGTAATTAAAGAAGCAAGAAAAGGAAAAAATCTTACAGAAATAAAAGATTTAGACGAGTTTAAAAAGCAAACGTCTAAATTTGTTGTACTTCCAATAGAAGGATACGAAAAATTAAAAGAAGCAGAACTTGAGAAAATTATAAGAGAAGGTGAAAAGGACTATAAAGCAGGCAGATTTATAAAAGAACCAGCAGAGGAACATTTTAAAAAATTAAAGATTTAGAGGACACAAATGGAACTTTTAAAAATAAAAGCATTTCAGCTTTTTGCAAATTACAGAAAGCCAATGAGCTTTAATTTCTGGGACAGTTATCCACTGCCTCCACTTTCAACAGTTAGAGGCTGGTTTCATACTGTAATAGACGCAGAAGATTATATTCCTATGGCTGTAAGTATTCAGGGAAACTTTGAGTCTGTAGTTCACGACCTGCAAACCCTTATAAAGTTTGACAGAAAAGAAAGAGCAAAGGACAAAGGCTATCCAATATTAGAAGGCTTTAACAAAACTTTCTCAAAGTCTCCAACCTTTATAACAAACATATTCCACAACCAATTATTGATTTATATACATTCAGAAAAACAGTATTTAGAAAAATTTGCTGAAACCCTGCTAAAAAAAGAATATCCTAATCTTGGAAGATATGAAGATCTAGTAAGAATAGACGAGATAGAGTTTATCGAACCTGAAAAAAGAGAATTTTATTATGATGAACACATTATAAACTACGGAATATATCTAAACAAAGAAACAGCAGACAGCCTTGGAATAAAAGGAATAAACTACAGAATGAACTTTAAATACGATAAAACACTACTTGAAAAAACAGGACTGAGATACTTTGAAAAGAAAGATGTTGTTTACATAGATGAAGGACTAATTGACGATGGGGAGCTTTTGTTTGACGAAAAGGAAAATAGAGTTATAGACCTGATAGGAGATAAGATTGAGCAGGGAAAAACTAATTAATCTTGATTACAAACATCCAAAAATTCAGTTTTTGATAAAAGAAATAATAAAAATTTTAAAAAATCATATAAAAAGTCCTTTTAGATTGTATATTTTCGGTTCATTTGCTACAGGAAAAGCCAGTTATTACTCAGACTTAGATATTGCTCTTGAAACAAAAGAGCCTTTATCAAATAGAGATATTATCAAAATCAAGGAAGACCTTGAAAATATTAGAACACTTAGAAAAATCGATTTTATTTATCTAAATAAAGCACCTGAAAAACTAAAAAAAGTGATAAAAAAGGAAGGAGTTTTACTATATGAGTTTTCAGGATAGATTAGAAGAATTTGAAAAATGCCTAAAAAGATTTAAAGAAGTTTTATCTTTGCCAGAAGATGATATTGTTAGAGATAGTGCAATTAAGAGATTTGAGCTTTGTTTTGAGCTTTCATGGAAAGTTATAAAAGATTATCTTAAAGAAGAAGGGATATTTTGCAGGTCTCCAAAAAGTTGTTTTAAAGAAGCATTTTCAATAGGTCTAATAGAAAGTGAAGAAAAATGGTTAGATATTATTGATGACAGAAACCTAAGTGTTTATACTTACAATGAGAAGCTCG
>JALSSE010000015.1 GCA_026984415.1 Hydrogenothermaceae bacterium
CAGAAGGACAGAGGTCAGTAAATTCAACTTTTGCTTCACCATTTACAAGTTTTAAAACCTCTTCTTTTGCCTCTTCAATTGATTTATTAGGGGCAAATCTGTAGTTTACATTTATAACAAATCTATCTGGAATAATGTTCCTTCCACCTGAAAAATCTACCATTGTAGCATTCATAACTTCAAAGTATTTCATTCCTTCAAAATCGTACTCTTTTATTCCCACATTTGCCAATCTGTTTAAAAATTCTGCTGCTTTGTGTATAGCATTTTCACCTTGCCATGGTCTTGCAGAATGGGCTCTTTTACCTTCAAATATGATAGAGGCGTGTAAAGTTCCTAAACACCCAACCTGTACAGCGTTGTCCGTTGGTTCAAGGGCAAAAGCTAAATCGGATTTTTGGATAATATCAAATTCTGTTAATAAAGGTTCTAACCCATTATCAATAAAAGGTCCTTCTTCTTTTTCGTAAAAAACATAAATAGTGTTGTACTTTTTTTCTCTGTCTGAAAAATATTCAATAAGTCCCATCATTACGGCAAGTCCGCCTTTCATATCACTTGCACCAAGGCCATAAACTTTATTATCTATAATTTGCCCTGTGTGTTCGTTTATTCCCGGAACTGTATCTAAATGTCCAATTAGTGCTATTGTCTTTTTTGAAGGATCAAAATTGTCAAATGCTATTAAAGAATTGTTGTATCTTATTATATTTTTTTCTGGATAAAATCTGTTTAAAAATTTTTCTACGTAATTGGCAATCTCTTCCTCTTCACCAATTACAGATGATATACTGACTAAATCAATCAAATAACTTACAAGTTTATTTTTCATACACTAACTCTTTTGAATATCCTAATTTTTCTGATAACTGGTCTGCTTTTTCTTTAAAAATATCTTTCAGTTCTAATATTCTTTCTTTTGGAAGTCTGTAAGCAGGTGCAGATAAAGTAATTGCTGCTACAACTTTTCCAGTGTAATCCCAGACAGGAACAGAAATACATTTAACTTCATATTCCCATTCTTCATTATCTATTGCAAATCCCCAGTCTCTAACCCTTTTCAAGTGGTTTATTAATTTTTCTTTATCTGTTATTGTTTTTTTTGTGAAAGGTACCATTTCTACTTCGTTAAAAAAGTCTTCTAATTCTTCTTCATCCATATACGCAAGTATGACTTTTCCAGATGCTGACGCATACATAGGAAGTAATTTTCCTACCCTTGATTTAACAGTAACAGGTCTATCAACTTCAAAAGCATCTATATAAACAATTTCCCATGCACTTCTTATTGCAAGATACACATTTTCTTTAACAAATTCTCCTAATTCTATCAAAAAAGGTTTTGCCAATTTTCTAATTTCTACATGGGAAAGATATGAATAGCCCACTTCAAAATTTTTTATTCCAAGTGAATAAGTTTTTTTCCTTTTGTTAAAAGAGAGGTAATCCCTTGATAAAAGTATGTTTATAATTTTTTTTAACTGGGATGAGGAAGCATCAATTTTGTCTTCTATTTCTTTGAAAGTTAAACTTCCATTAACACTAATAAGGAAAAGTATTTCAAAAGCGACATCTACGTTGTGGACAATATACTCTTTTTTTTCTCTTTTACGATGCATATTTTTCCTTAAATTTAATGGCGGAGCCGACGGGATTCGAACCCGCGACCTCCGGCGTGACAGGCCGGCGTTCTGGGCCAGCTGAACTACGGCTCCGCAGCTTGATAAATATGGGCGGTATAGGAGTCGAACCTATGACCCCCTCCTTGTAAGGGAGGTGCTCTGCCAGCTGAGCTAACCGCCCGTTTGAACAACGGATAAATATAATATACATATACACTTTATTTGTCAATATTCTTTTTTTCTTCTTCTGGGTCTGGTTCTATACTTTTGAGTTTTAATCTTATTTCTAATTTTCCATAAAGTTCTATTTTATACGGGTATTTTTCACCTTTCCTGACAAATAGCTTTACTTTTTTGGTTTTTCCTTTCCTTGGTTTAAATATGTATACAATTTCCTTTTTATTTTCTTCTATTAAAATATCAATTATATTGTCATTTAGTTTTATAGATTTTCCATTTAATTTTTTGAAGTTCTCCTTATCACTGATAAAAAAATGGGCTAAAAGGGGAAGCCATGGCTTTTTCTTCTGAATATCTTCATTTCTGTAAATTTTTTCTTTTTTACCTTCTTTTTCATAAAGAACGTACGTTTTTTTATAGGCGATAAACAGGAAATTGTACTTGTATAAGAACCTCGCAAGTCCCTGTGTTTCTCCTTTTACTTCTAACCTATCTTTTCCAACTTTAAAATAAATACTGCCTGTAAAAAGACCTTTAACATAAGTTTTGTACTTTAAAATTTCTGCTGAAGAAATGTAAAAAGATAGAAATAGTGTTAAGAAAATCAGTGAAAAATATTTTTTCATTTTACACACTTTTAAGGTATTAGATTTTCATCTTTAATGTTTAACTCAGAGATAGGTTTTCTTCCTCTGAAACCTTCATGAATTCTGTGCCAGTAGGAAATTTTTTCTTCTCCTTCTTTCCAGCATAATAAAACAGATTCTCCGTTGTGTTCACATGGAAAGTCAACTAAAAAAGGGTCTAATCCTTTTACAAGTACTCCAAAATTTTCAATTATTTCTATAAGCTCATTTATTTCCTCATTTGTTATTTTAATTAAGGTTTTTAAGTACATAGTTTCTAAAATATCATCTTTTTGCTCTGTTTGGACTTCATATTTTTCAATTGTTTCATAAAGGGATTCTCTTTTTTCTCTTATCTCATCAACTATTAATTTTATTTGAGGAAGGAGATTGTTAGCTTCCTTTAAAGTAAAATGTTTCATAATTTCCTCCGTATTAGATTTGATAAATTATATATTAAATATAATTATCGGCAAATATTCTAATCTTTATACTCTTCAAATTCCTATTTTTCCTCAATGAGATTTATCATACCAATACAGGTATTTATTATTTTAATATATGAATATTCTAATAAATTTATTAAGGAGGTAATTAGATGTTAATACAATCTTTTTACGCAGACGCTTTGGCTCATATTTCATATCTTTTGGTTGGGTCAAAAAATGCCGCTGTAATAGACCCAAAAAGGGATGTTGATGATTATATAGAAGAAGCTAAAAGACAGGGGGTTAAAATAACACATATTTTAATAACCCATTCCCACGCTGATTTTATCTCTGGACATCTTGATTTAGCTAAAAAAACAGGGGCAAAAATTTATGCACCGTTAAAATCTGGGTTTGAGTTTGAGCATTCTCCACTTGTTGAAGGAGACACTCTAAAAATTGACCATATTGAAATTAAAGTTTTAGAAACACCGGGACATACGCCAGACCACGTATCTTATGTTATAACTGATATGTCAAGGGGAGAACTTCCAGTTGCAGTATTTACAGGGGATACACTTTTTGTTGGTGATGTAGGAAGACCTGATTTATTCCCTGATTTAAAGGAAGAACTTGCAGATAACCTTTACCACAGTCTTTTTGATAAATTGTTAAAACTTCCAGATTTTGTTGAAATTTATCCTGCCCATGGGGCTGGAACCCTTTGTGGAAAAGCCCTTGCAGCTAAAAGAACTTCAACTATCGGTTATGAAAGACTTTACAATAGGGCACTCCAGTATAAAGATAAAAAGGAATTTGTAGAAAAACTCCTTGAAGGAATGCCTTCTGCACCTGACCATTTTAGGCGTTCTTCTGCTGTAAATGCAAAAGGTCCAGAACTCGTTGAAAATTTACCAACACCAAAACCTATGTCAGTTGAAGAATTTGAAAAAGAAATTGAAAAAGGTGCAATAGTTGTTGATGTTCGCTCTTATATTGCATGGGCTGGAGGACATATACCAGATTCTTACAGTTTAGACCATAACTGTATGCCTTTCTCGACTTTTGCTGGATGGATTTTACCTCCAGATAAAAATGTTTTGCTTGTTGCGGACTCTCAGGAAGATGTTGATGTGGCAACTGTAAAACTTAGAAGGGTTGGAATAGATTACGAAATTGGATTTTTAGAAGGTGGAATGCAGGCTTGGGCAAAAGCTGGAAAACCTGTTAACAGCTATAAACTAATTTCTCCTGAAACATTAGAAAAGATGTTAAAAAATAGTGAAAACTTTGAGATATTAGATGTTAGAAGTAAAGGAGAATGGGATTCAGGACATATTGAAAACAGCTTACACATTCCAGCTCCTGAAATAAGAAATAAATATAACGAAGTTGCAAAAGATAAACCTGTTGTTTTAGTTTGTGGTTTAGGACCACGTGCTGCAATGGCTGCAAGTATTTTAGAACAGCAAGGTTTTGATAACCTTGAAATACTCTCAGGTGGTATGACTGGGTGGAATAGCTATCATAATAGAGAGCCTGCCTGTTCAACCTCTAAATAATGATAAATGGGTGGTGGATTTTCCACTACCCTAAACCTTTACATAATAAATATCTTTTAAGGTTCTTCCTTCTTCTGCCCAATCAAGCCCATAGCCAACAACAAATTTATCAGGAATTATAAACCCTGTATAATCTGCATCGTAATCAACTTCTCTTCTTTCTTTTTTGTCTAATAAAACACAGGTTTTTAATATTTTTGGCTCTCTTAAGGAGAGTGCTTCTACAAGGGCTTTTAAGGTTTTCCCTGTGTCTATTATGTCATCTACAATTAAAACATTTTTATCTTTTATATCTGTTGTTAGCTCTTTTACAAAAATAACTTCCCCAAAACTTTCCATTTCTGTGTGGTAAGATGAAACCTGCATAAAATCTATAAAAACTTTCCCTTCTAACTCTCTTACTAAATCAGCTAAAAAGATAAAAGAGCCTTTTAAAATCCCTACTACAAGCAATTCTTTACCTTTAAAGTCTTTGCTTATCTGTTTTGCCAGTTCTTTAACTTTTTCTTTTATTTCACTTTCTGAAATTAAAATTTCAAGTTCTTTACCTTTTATTTCCATATACTTCTCCGTGGAGTTTTAGTTTCATTACTACTGCATTTTCTCCATTTTTATAGTATTTTTCTCTGATTTCCAATTTTTCAAATCCTAATTTTTCATACAGTTTTAAAGCCGGTAAGTTTTTTTCTGATACTTCAAGATATACGTATTCTATACCTTTTTCTTTAAGCTCATTTATTAATTTTGATAAAAAAAGTTTACCATAACCTTTATTTTGATACTCTTTTTTTAGAGCTATTATCTGTAAGTCTGCTTCCCCTTCAACAATTTTAAACTCTGCAAAACCTGCTACTTTTTCATCAATTAAAAGTAATTTTTGTACAAGGAAGGGAATTTTATTTTTAAGTAGTTTATCACTCCACGGATTTTCAAAGTTTTCTTCTAATATTTCTAAAACTTCCTGTAAGTAATTTTCATTAAAAGGTATTATCTGTAGTTTTTTTAACATTAAAACTTTTTCTCCATTTCCAATATTTTTTCACTGTTTTTTTCATAGGAGAG
>JALSSE010000016.1 GCA_026984415.1 Hydrogenothermaceae bacterium
TACATAAAAACCCATTTTAAGGAAAACAGTTTTACAGAAGTTAAACTTTTACCAGAAAACTAAAAAACCTGTCCCCGTAGCTCAGAAGGATAGAGCACGAGATTCCTAATCTCGGGGTCGGCGGTTCGAATCCGCCCGGGGACATATTATTCAAGACGATATACAAATTCTATAACTGCTTTTTCTTTAGTTGAATTTTTTGTAGCCACTACCCTAATTGCGTAAACAGAACTTGTTGTTGAAGTTGCTTCTGATAAATAATATCCAGTAATTGTATAGCCACCAATGTTGTCTATTATGTTGTTGTTCTCATCTTTTATATCTATTAAATAATTGTTGGAGCATGGTGAGTTATCAGGGTCAGGGCATGGTTGACATGGATTGCCACCATTACAGGTTAGAGTTCCGTAAAACAAATTTGAAATAATAAGTTCAGCTCCACCTTTTGCAGCTTCTAAAGCAGTAGTGTATCTTTTTTCTACAGCAGATGTACTTGTTCCAGTAGTTAAAAGATACATTAAAGCCCCAATAAAGCCCAATGCTATAAAACCAAGTACCATTGTCGTTATTAATGCTATTCCCTTTTCATTGTTTTTCATTTTCATTCCTTTATAAATCCATTGGTTTTACTGAAATTTTTATTACTTTCCATCTGTAATGTTGGAAATCTTCAGGTAAATTTAGTGTTATTCCATCTATTGATGTACTTCCTGTAAAGTTAAATTTCATATCTTTCTTACCTTCCTGAACTAAAAGATAAAGATTTATTCTTTTAAGCTGGCTCCTTAACAGGTCTGGTGTTGTTGGAAGTGTAGATGTGTTCTCTGAATCAACAATGTTATCTCCATTTGTATCTAAATCAAATCTAACCTGAAAATCAGCAACACAGGTTAGTACAGGTGTACCACCAGTATTATTTATGGCATTTCCCCCTGTTCTTCTTAGTAAGTTGAATGTATTTGGATTACAGCTTTGTATGCTTTGGGTTGAACTTAAGGAGTAAGTGATAATATTACACCACTGGGTTGAACAACCATTTCCAGAACCACTTGCTACAGAATTTTGTACTGGAAATCCAAGATAAACTCCACTATCAGGACAGGCTAAAGATGTGGAATTTGCAACGAAAAATTTTGAAGATGCATCAAGAAAAACTATATTTGTATTTGATGTGTCTCCTCTGGTATCAAGAAAATCTGTAGGCCACGAACCTGAACTACAATCAACCATTAACCATCCGAATGTTTTTTTGTTTGCATTATTGATAGTTGAACGGATAGTTAAGGTTGTTCCATCCCATTCAATTGGTAAGTCTATCTGGTCAACTCCAATCCCCAACCCTGCATGTTCCAAATCTAATCTTATCAGTTCTAAACCGACTAATTTTTCTATCTGTGATTCTACTTCTTTTGATTCTCCTTTAAACCCTTTTAACAGATTTATATAGGTTATGTATGAAGCACCAAGGACTAAAACTATTATAAACATTGTTACTAAAAGTTCTACTAAAGTAAAACCTCTATTATTTTTTGTCAGCAATATTATTCTCTCCTTATTAATGTTTCAGCAGTGTAAGAGTAGTTTTTACCTTTATAACTCCAGTTAACAGTAATACTTACTTTTTTTACCTGTCCCTGTATAACATCTGTAATATCAATTTCCGGAGTGAAAGTTACGCTGTAGTTTCTTATCTGTCTGGAAATGGGGCCTATAGATGTAGGCAAATTATCAAAATCACTGTTTCTCATTTCTTCAAGTATTTCCTGTGTTATTTTAACGGCATCATCTCTTATCTGGTTTCTTACTACTATTTCATAGGATTTCAAAACTCCAGCAAGGAGACCTAAAAGTACTATTGCAAGAATAGAAAGGGAAACCAGAGCCTCAATAATAGTAAAACCTTTTTTATTTAATAATACATTTTGAACCATTCCATTTACCTATCTTTATCCTTATATTTTTTACTGCTACACAATCAAAATTAATTTCTCCTGTATAACTTCCTGTATAACGTATGTTTGTATTGTTTAAAGTCCCTCTTTTAGAGACAGTTATATTAGGAATAAAAAACTGATTTTCTAATTTAAGACAGCTAATGTTGGCTGTTCCATATTTTGATATACAGTCTGTATCAGAAGAACTACATTTAAAGCATATACTTCCTGTTCCACTTACAATTTTTAGGTTGATTTTTTCTGTAAATGCTTTCATTCTGACTTGCTGTATAAAATTTTCAATACTTTTGACATCTGATTCAATACTGTACTTTGTTTTCCATTTTGTAAATTCTGGTATAGCAATTGTTGTAATTATTGCCATAATTCCAATAACAATTATTAGCTCTATTACAGAAAAACCTTTACTATTTTTCATCTTTCTATCCATAAAATTATTTTTCCTTCAGAGATTGAAGGTGGAGTAATGGGAATACCCCCTTCTTCACTTGGTAATCCTGGACTTTGCTCTGTGGCTCTTCCACCAACAGTTGAGAAATTCGTTTTACCGTACTGTTTAATATCACCACCAGATAGTTGAAGTAAATATTTGAAAACTACATTAGGACGAACAGAATAACCTTGACATCTTTGGGAAGAAACAGATTCTCCTGTTGCACAGTTTAATGCCCAAGCTCTTGTTTTACCACCGAATCCACATACATCACCTGTTGGGCTTGTTGTAGCAAAAAATACAACATTGAAATCTGATACAGATGGGTCTGAAATATTTCTCTCTTTTAAATAATTACTTTCTTCATCGTTAAGCTGTATCATCCATCCACCTTTGTTAGCCTGGAATTTACCAATATCTTCACATGCTACTTCTTCGTCAGTTGAGTGGGCTGCATTTACTGAACCTGTAGAACAATTGTTATTTTCATCACAGGTAAAAGGAATTCCATATATTGCATTTAAATTCTGGTCATCGTCTGTTTTGTAAAAATATTTTCCTGTACCAAAATAAATAAACCATTTATCAAAACATTTCATAAAGTTTACTTTAGCAGTAATTGGATTTGTAGAAAGATTGTAATAAGTATCATCAAACTCCCATGAGGAAGGGTCATTTGAACCTGTCCATATTTTTATTAATCCGCCATGGGCAGTGGCATTTCCTGTTTTGTTTGTGTAACCAAGGAATACAAAATCTGTTTCTCCATCTTCATTAACGTCCAATCCTTCTGTAAATAACCTTCCTCCAAAGGAGTTATTTAATGAACTAAACTCATAAGTGTGTTCTAAACTTCCAGTGAGTAAATCAAGTATAAATAGGTTTAAAGGTTGGTCAGAGTATCCTTCGTAGTTTGTTGGTCCAGATGCAAACATAACAAAGTAATTCCAATTACCACCATTTTTTCTTTTTATTATTGCTGGTCCTGAATAACTGAAACCTAATTTCTCATCTGTAAATTCCCATAGAAACTGAGGAGATGTTGGGTTTGTTATATCAAGGGCAAAGTAAGAAGAGCGTCCAATACAGTCTGAATCTGGGTCAATTATACATTTTCCACCTCCTGAACAATCATCATCTGTAGAACACGAAACATCATCATCATTTGAACAAACTCTTGGACATGTATCAGTAGGTGGATTTATACAGTGGGAACCTGAACATCCACACCCTCCACCTAATCTCATTCCTCCAATCAGTATTTTTTTATCATTTGTTCCATCTCCATCTGAGTCTACATCGACTATATAAGGTGATAAATCTACCATGTAGATATGGCAGTAATCTGGATTTGCAAGGTATTTTAAGTAAGGCATAACGTTTTTAGGAATAAAAGCCCACAACTCTTTCCCTAATTCTGTACCTTCTAATTTTGCAGTTTGATTTATGGATAATCCTGTTTTTGATACTTTTCCTATTTTAAAAGCGTGGAGCATTCCATCATTTGAACCTGTGTAAACGACTGCATAACCATCGTAGTCTGCTATCCTTGGAGTAGAATAAACAATATCCCCTAATTTCCATACGTTACCATTGCTATCTATTGTTCTTGTCCTACACCCTTCAATATCTTCTCCTCTTATGTATCTGATTAGTTTTTTGTAGTCTGGGTCACCATCTTCGTCTAACAAACAGGATGGAAAATCAGAACTTCCAAAGTTTTCTTTAAAATCGTCATCATTTGAAGGTATGAAATCTTCAATAGTATCTGAGGTACTAACCCCCCCAATAACTCTATCAGATGGGTCTCTTGATGCTAACAGTTTTCCAGCTTCCCAGATGGGTTTTATATCATCTAAAGTATTTAATGGAGGATTCACCGGGTCTTTTTTATTTCCATCAAGTTTGCTTGTATAGGCATTTATTTTTAAGTTTCCTGTTATTGGGTCTATATCAAAGAATAAAATATTGTCGTCTAATATATCTAAAAATTTGTTCTGGTTTGTATCTTCCCTTATGTTTTGGGCAAGTTTTGTGTTTAAGAACCAGTATGAGTATAAATACCCTATCCAGTCTACGCTGTAATCTTCAAAAACTTTTGTTGGATAAAATACAGCCTGATGGACGATTGCTCCTTTTGTGGCTTTTTCTGATAAAACAGAAACTGATGTACCAGAAGCAGTTTTTTTGAGGATGTCAACAAAAATTGTGCTTAAAGCGTCGTTTAATTGTTGTGGGTTGTCGGCATAAAAGGCATGTCCATTAACATCTGTACCACCATGAACTGCCATATCATCTAATTTTGCTTTTGCATCATCTGTTAATCCAACTCCTAATATGTAAGTTTTGATATCAAAGTTATAATCTGTTCCATTTATATTTTTAACTAAGTTTCTTAAAGTATCTAATTTTGAAAGAACAGATGGCATTAAATTATCAGCAGTATCTGTATTACCATCTTCATCAACACTTGGTAAACCATCTGTAACGTAAACGATAAAATTCCTCTGACATCTGTACTGAATTGGCGAATTCCTTCCTTGAAAATAATTAATTGCCGATTGCAATGTTCCTGCCGTTGGAGTCAAACCAGCACTAATAATATAAGGACATTTATTTTTATTAGATTTACTACAAGACATATATCCACTTTCATCGTTTTCTTTAGGGTCTAACTTTTGGAGCAAAGCATCATATGTGGGTGTTGTATTGTCTGAATCATTAATTAAGTCATCAACTTCTACGTGAAGGTATCCATTTCCCGGAGAAGAATTAGAAAACCATGTCCTTCCAATGTGCCACCACGATAACCTTCTACCAAAGTCATAATATCCTAAAGCAAAATCTGTATCTGTAGGAACAAATTTAGATCCGAACCAATATGAAGAGTATCCAATATAATTATCTGATGTTCCTGTTTTTGTTTTATAACAAACATAGTAATCATAAGGACTTCCTTCATCTGGATTATATGAATCTGAATAACAAA
>JALSSE010000017.1 GCA_026984415.1 Hydrogenothermaceae bacterium
AATAAAACAAGGAAAAAATTAAAATGGATAGAAAATTTTTATATAGATTCTTACTTAAGTTATCTGTGGAACAAATCATTTGAATATTATCTTATGGAAAACTTCACAGGACACTTCATTCAAGAAAAAGAATTTAGATTTTTTATTCCAGAAACAGATTATAGTTATCTGATGGAAAATGTTTCTAAGTTCTGGAGTATATCAGGTTATAAAGTAAATATGGATAGGGAAAAAGAGTTCTATAAAAAGGTTTTGAAAAACGATTTTGAGTTTGAAGAATTTATTGAAATATTAAAAAATTTAAGAATTAAAGGGGATTACAGAAAAACTTTTGTGAAAGTTGAAGACCTAAATATAAATGGAAAATATATTTCTTTTTTTCTTCCAAAGGGAAGTTATGGGACAATGTATTTAAAGCATATTTTCAAATAAATACCTGTTAACTTCTTCAACAGGTAAAGGTTTTGAAAGAAGAAATCCCTGAACCATATCACAGTTTATACTTTTTAACAGTTCCAACTGCTCCTGTTTTTCTACTCCTTCAGCAATAGTTTTCATATTTAACTTTTTTGACAAGTTTATTATTGTTTCAACAACTGCAAGGTCGTATGGGTCATCTACAATGTCTTTTATAAAAGATATATCTATTTTTAAAATATCAGCTGGTATATTTCTTAAATATGAAAGAGATGAATAACCTGTCCCAAAGTCATCAATAGATATTTTGAAACCAGTTTCTTTAATTCTTTTCAGTAATACTAAAGCTGATTTAAAATTGTCAATAAAAGAATTTTCTGTAATCTCAAAAGTTATCAAATCCGGGTCTACTTGATTATCTTCAACAATCTTTAACATCTTTTCCAAAAAGTTTTCTTTTTTAAATGAGACTGGAGATATGTTTATAGAAACTGGAAAAAGTTTATAACCTTTAGACTTCCATATATTTAAATTTTTACATACCTCTTTTATTATCCATTGTTCTACTTCACGGATTAAACCTGTTTCTTCTAAAATAGGTATAAATTTGGCTGGTGAAATTAATTCAGAACCAAGTTTCCATCTAAGAAGTGCTTCAAATCCTTTTAATTCCTGTGTTTTAGCATCAAAATAAGGCTGATAGTAAATAAGAAAATTTTCATTTTTTAATGCATCTACCATATGTTTTTTAAGAATAAGGAATTCTGAAGCTTTCTGGTTCATTACATTTTCATAAAACTTGTACTCATTTTCCCCTTCTGTTTTTGCAGAAGAAAGGGCTATATCAGCCTGTTTTAATAGAGTTTCCGCATCTTCACCGTCATCAGGAAAAATAGCAATTCCTATGTTATAAGAAAAGATAAAATTGTTTCCTTTTATAGTTATAGGTTTTAAAAGCTCTTCTTTTATTTTTTCAAGGACTAAAAGTATATGTTTTTTATCGGCAAGGTCTTCTAATAGTATTCCAAATTCATCGTTACCTATCCTTGAGATTATATCTCCTTTTCTGAATATTTTTTTTAACTTCCTTGCAAAACTTTTCAGGTACTCATCTCCAATGTTATAGCCATAGGTGTTGTTTATATAGGAAAATTTATTAAGGTCTATAATAAGAATGGCAGCATTTTGATTTTCGTGTTTAGCCCTTTCTAAATAGTTTGAAATTTCTTCTACAAAAAGGTTTCTATTTGGAAGTTTTGTAAGTACATCGTAAAAAGAGATTTTTTTAAGTTCGTCTTCTAAAAATTTTTCTTGAGTTATATCTTTACCTGTTTCTACAATGTTTGTAAGTTTCCCATTTATAAAAACAGGAATTATGGCTGAATTCAGATAAAACAGCTCTCCATTCTTTTTTCTGTTAATAAAAATCCCTTCAAATGTTTCTCCTGCATTTATATACCTCCAGACTTTCTTGAAAAGGGATTTACTCTGGTATCCAGATTCAAACATGTTTGCATGTTTTCCTATGATTTCATCTAATTTATACTGTGATATTTTTTCCACTGCTTTATTTGCATATAGTATTTTTCCTTTTGGGTCAGTAATTAAAACCCAGTCAACTCCTTCATTTATTGCTGTATCAAGTATATCTTTCCATTTATCATTTTCTAATTTGTTTAGTACAAAGCTTATATCTGTTTTTATTTCCTTAAATAAATTTAAAAAATCTTTATCAAAAAATCCCGGCTCTCCAGAGTAAAGGTTTAAAACCCCGTATATTTTTCCATTTTTCTCAAAAGGAATTGCCACCGATGATAAAAAACCAAGTTTTAGTTGTTGTTCTCTCCACGGTTTCATTACAGGATTTGTTCGGGTGTCTGGATTTATTATAACTTTATTTTGAATGGCAGCCTGTGCTGTTGGACCTTTTGATGTTTCATCATTTTTCTTTAGGGAAATTTTTATAGACTTTATATAATCTGGATACTTACCATAATAACTTACAGGATTTATAACTTCTTTTTTCTCATCTAAAAGACCAATCCAAGAAAACTTGAATCCGCAATGTTTTACAACAACTTCACATATATTATTAAAAACCTCTTCTTCTGATTTAGAATAAATTAAAATTTGATTTATTTCACTGAGTGTTCTGTATAATCTTGATAAATTTTGAATTTTTTTAATAGTTTTATTCTTTTCTGTAATGTCTCTCAAAATACTGATTATATACTTTTTACCTTCAATATTTATAAGCTGACTGTGAACTTCTGCAGGAAATACTGTTTTATCTTTTTTAACCATCTCTGATTCAAAAACGAAATAACCTTTGTCTAAAAGATTTTTTAATACGGTATCTTTTTTAGAAAGAGATTCTGGAGTAACTAAATCTTCCAATCTTTTTGTAAGTACTTCTTCCTTTGAATATCCAAATATTTTTGATGCAGTTTTGTTAACATAAACAGGTTTTAAAGTCTCAAAATCTCTTATAATAACGGCATCCCCAATATTTTCTAAAACAAAAGAATCTAATTCTAAAGATTTCCTGTACTCTTTCTCTTTGGTTATATCAATAACAATAGCAAGTCCATGTGGTTTGCTATCAATCAGTACTGTATTTGTGTATACTTTGCAGTATTTCATTTTGCCTGATTTTGTTTTCATAGGCAATTCGTTATAGTACTGTCCAAACCTTTTTCCTTCTAAACGTTCTTTTACAATACTCTTTATCTTTTCTCTTAATTCTGGAGATACAATTTCCCACGGATACATATTTTTAAATTCTTCAAGGGAATACCCAAACTGATTTTGCATCTCTTTATTTGCAAATACAAATTTTTCCCTATAAAGGAATATACCAACCGGTGAATCTGATGAAATCACCTCAAATAGATGTTTCTCTTCAGTTACATTTTCCCATATTCCAATTATTTCAACCTTATTGTCTTCTTTTTTTAAAACCCGTACAGTATCTTTTACCCAGAGGTAACTTCCATCTTTTTTTTGAACCCTGTAGCTTCTTGATAATGTTTCCTGTTGAAAAATTCTTTTTGTATTTTCAATTACATAATCCAAATCTTCAGGATATATATGTTTAAACCACCAGTAAGGGTCTTTTTTTATTTCCTCAAATGAAAAACCTGTTAAATCCTGTATGTAGTCATTAAGAAATTTGATTTCTTCTATTTTTACATTATCTTCCTGTATCTCACCTTTAACATAATAAACAACTGCTGGAATATTTTGTAATACAAATTTATTTATCAATTTTTTTCCTTTTATTTGTAGTTAATCTTAATATCGTTTATAAATATATTTATTTCAATAAACTTTTATCGGCGATAATAGAAAAAATTTTTATAATAGATTACAATATTAATCATTGAATATAAGGAATAAAGCATATATTTATTTTATTATGAGTAAAATTTTTATGAAAAATATTTTTTCTATACTTTTGGTATTTTGCTTGTTTTCTTTTTCTTTTGCTGGGAGAAAAGCACCTTACTTTAGCTTACCTTCAGATGTTATTAACAGCAGCCAGATAATAAATATAAAACAGCTTAAAGGTAAACCTGTAGTCCTGATATTTTGGGGTATAAACTGTATGACCTGTAAAAGAGAGCTTCCCCAACTTCAAAGCATATATGAAATTTACAAAAATAAAGGAATTCAGTTTCTTACAATAGTAGTTGATACAGAAGATAAAAATGACATACTGGAGACTAAAAAGAGATGGCAAATAACAATTCCCGGTTTAATTTCAGATAAAAATACAATGTATAAATACAGGATATATGGTGTTCCTGTTGTTTACTTTTTAAACAAAAATTTAAAAGTGGTAAAAGTTCTTTATGGTGCCCAACCCCGTGAAAAAATAGAAAAGATACTGAATTCTTTAATTAAAGAAGAAAAAAATAATTAAAATCATACAAAAAGATACAGATAAAAATTATTCTAAAAACTGGAGGTAAATAAATGAAAAAATTATTATCAATTTATATAACAACCTTACTTATAACAATTGGAGCAATTGCCTATCAAAACCTGAACCCGAAAGAGTTTTATAAGGAAATTAACAGTGATAAAGATATTCTATTAATAGATGTTAGAACACCTATGGAATACCAGAAAGACGGTCATATAAAAGGTTCAAAACTTATACCTATTCAGGTTTTTACAAAATTTATGCCAGAATTAGAAAAGTTTAAAGAAAAGAAAATTTACGTTTACTGCAGGTCTGGAAGCAGAAGTTCTATGGTAAGTAGATTTTTAGATAAAATGGGTTTTAAAAAAGTTTATAACCTGAAAGGTGGAATAATCCAATGGAAGAACAACAATCTTCCTGTAGAATACGGAAAATAATCAATTCTTCACGGCTGTAATAAGTTCTTTTTCTTTCTGGAACATAATTTTTGCATCTTCTTCTGATTTTTCATGGTCATACCCAAGTAGATGTAAAAGTCCGTGGGCTAAAAGTCTTATCATCTCTTCTTTGAAGCTGTTTCCAAACTCTTTTGCATGTTCTTTTGCATAAGGAATTGAAATAACTATATCCCCTAAAATTTTACACCCGTATGGGGTTTCCTCATTAATTGGAAAAGATAAAACATCGGTAGGTTTATCTTTTTTTCTCCATTCTTCATTTAATTTTTTTATTTCCTCGTTGTCTACCAACAACACGCTTACTTCCACATTATCCAAACCAAGATAATCAAGCATTTTTTCTAAAAATTTTTCTAACTCTTCAACATCAACATCTTTATCAACATACTCTTCTGTTATAAATATTTTATTCTTTTCCATTGCTGTTCTCTTCCGATTCAAATAAATCATAAGCTTTGATTATCCTCTGGACTACAGGATGTCTGACGACATCTTTTTCTGAAAATTTAACTATACCAATTCCTTCCACATTTTCCAATATTTTTACAGCCTGAACCAGACCAGACTGGCTC
>JALSSE010000018.1 GCA_026984415.1 Hydrogenothermaceae bacterium
CAAATTCTAATTTTTTATGTTTTTCAATTCTTTCTTTTATATTTTTTATAAGTTCTAATTTTTTTTCTTCTTCTTCTAATGTTTTTGTTTTGTTTTTTACTTCCTGATTAATTTTTGCCAGTTCAACTTCAATAGGTGTCAGCTTTGATTTTAAATTCTCAATTTCTGAATTTTTTTCCTCAATTGTTTTTCTTAATTCTTCAATTTTTTCGTTTATTTTACTTATATCAGGTAAATTATTTTCAAGATTTTTTATTTCTTCTTCTATTTCTTGGATATTTTTAGAAATTGTATCTATTTGTTTTTGTATTTCTACTTTATTTTTTATAAATTCTTCTATTTTTATAAACTCTTTTTCTTTTTCCTTTAGCTGTTCTATTTCTCTTTTTAGTTTTTCTTTTGGAAGATGTTCTGTTATTCTTGAGAGGATTTCATCTCTTTTCTCTGATAGATTTTTGTATTCCTTCTTAATTTCTTCAGTATTGAGATTTTTTAAAGTATTTACTGCATGCTGGTATTTTTCAAACAGCTCTTTGTTTTCTTTTAAGAATTTTTCTATATTTTCTTTTTCCTTTGTTATTTCTTCTAAATCTTTTATTTTTCTACTTAAAACGGCTATCTGGGCATCAATCTGCTTTTTTTCTTTATCAGCTTCTAAATGTTTGTCAAAAATAGTTTTAAATTCTTTTAAAAGTTTTGAAATTTTATTTTCTAATTTTAGTTTTTCGTTAATAATTTTTTCTTCTTCAATTATCTCTTTATACTCTTTTCTTTTCTCATTAATAGCTTTTTCAAGGTCTTCTAAAATTTCTTTCTTTGAATGTTCTTCAAGGGGTCTTTCACATGTAGGACATTTACCTTCTAACTGGTTTATTTTTTCTATTCTTTTTTTTAGTTCGTCTCCCTGATTCTTTATTATTCCTTTCTTCTGAAGAAGTTCTGTTTTTTTATCCTGTAGTTTTTGTAAATCTTCTTCATTGTTTTTTATAAATTCATCAATTAAAAGAGGATTAAGTTCAAGAGTTTTATAAATTTTTTTTAACTCTGTTAATTCTTTAGCAGTACCTATTCCTTTTTCCATCGTTTCTTTTAATTTTTTTGATATTTCTTTTCTTTTTTCTGTTAATTCTTCTAATTTCCCTTTGTCTTTTTGATATTCAACTATTTTTTTATGTAATTCTTCTCTTTTATTTTGCTTTTCTTTGTACTCTTCTGCTATTTTTTCATATTCTTTTATTATTTTTTCATTTTTTTCTATCTGTTCTAATTTTTCTTTAAGGGATTTGATTTTTATATCCAGTGTTTCTATTTCATTTATTAGTTGTAAGTTTTTCTCTTTTTCTTTTAATTTTTCTACAAAGGGTTTTAGATTTCTTATTTCTTTTTCCTTTTCTAAAATTTCAGACAATATTTTCTGTTTTTCTTTTAAGTTATTTGATAAAAGTTCTTTTTTATTCTTTAAATTCTGGATTTTGTTTATTATTTCTTGAGATTTTTCTTTTTCTTTTTGTAAATCTTCTAAACTTTCTTTTATTGATTTAAATTCTTTTTCTGATTTTATTATTTCTTCAGTTATTTTGCTTTTTTCTTCCTGTAAAGATTTTTCCTGTTTTTTGTAATTTTTTATTTCATCTTTTATTTCATCTACATTTCCAACTGTTAGGGAGATTCCCCGTAAAGTCCCTTCTAATTCCCTTCTCTTGTCTCCGATAATATCTGATATCAGTTGATAGACAGACATATCTAAAATATCTTCTAAAACTTTAGCCCTTTCTTTAGGGGTTAGATTTAAAATTCCTTCTATATCCCCCTGTTTTACAAGAACAGATGTATTAAATGTTTTATTTGAAATTCCTGTTATTTTTGGTATTTCTCTATTTACATTTTTTTGGAAATAAGGTCTGAAATCTCCTTTTTCTTTTTTGTAAAGTACCGCTTCTGATTTTGTTGATTTACCTTTTATTTCAATGGTTCTTTCTATTCTGTATTCTTCTCCATCTTTTTCAAATTCAAGGAATACTTCTGCGTGTTTTTTCCCCCAGTTTACAAGGTCAGAAAGATTACCTTTATTGCTTTTCCCAAATAGTGCATATGTTATTCCTTCAATTATAGAGCTTTTTCCAGCACCATTGTCTCCAATAAAAACAGTTATTCCATTTTCTGAAAATTCAACATTTGTTTCTTTATGGATTAAAAAATTTTTTAGATGTAATCTTTTTAGAATCATTTATTTACTTCTTTCCCAAGCTGTTTTTCTACAGATTCTATTTTTTGCTTAAGTCTGTTTGATTTTCCTTTCCTTATGTCAAATTTTACAACTGAATAAACTCTACTACAGTCAGGTTCCAACTGTTTATAGGCTTTTTCAAGGATTTTTAATGCTTCTTCCATTGTTTCTGTTTCAAAAACTGTTCCCATTGGGGTCAGTTTGTAAGGAATGCCACTTTCATCTATCATTTTTATTATTCTACTTACATAAGGGCTTACACTTTCTCCTTTGTCTGTTGGAAACATTGAAAATTCTACTAAAACCGACATTTACTAACCTCGTATTTTTGTAAGTAAAAAATATATATGCAAAAGCTGAAATTATCAATTTATTTTACCCTTTTCATTTCCGAAAATAAACTAAACAGCTTGAGGAGAAATAGTATGAACTATGCAACGAAAATTTTAGATTACTTAAAAGAAAATCCCAATTTTATAGAAATCATTTTAGTTCCAAATAAAGAACCAGTCTTAAAACATGAAAAAGGATTTTCTTTACTTTATCCAGACAAATTGAAACCAATTGATATAAAGGATACACTCCTTGCTTTAAGGGCACATGCGTCTTTAAAAAGTGCTTTACTGAAGAAAGAAATTTTTTCTTTTGGGCTTCCTGATATTGGAAGAATTAGAGTAGGCTATTTTTTACAGAGGGGAAGTTATACAGTTCACATAATAAAAACACCATTCCAGCTTCCTGATATAAAGGATATTTTTGAAGACCATCTTTTATTCACCCAGTTTGCAATGGATTTTTTAAAAGAAAAGAAAGGAATTTTTATGATTCTTGGTAATTCATGGATAAAAAACAATCTTTTCTCATATTCACTTCTCAAGTTAATTAATAAAAATTTAGAAAAAATAATTTATGTTGTTGAAAATCCTATTTCTCTACTTTTATCCCATGAAAAAAGTATTGTAATTCAAAGAGAGATACATTCTGATGTAGAAACTTATAAAGATGCGTTAAATGACATGGAAACATTAAACCCAGATATAGTTTATTTGAGTGAGAACAAATTTTATTCACAGTTTGAGTTTATAAATTTAATTCCTTATCTTAATTTTGATAAATTAAATATTATTAGTATCCCTTCTTCAAATAGAGGTTTATTCTGGGATAAAGTAAAAAGTACACTGACAAGGCATGCTTACGAAGATTTTATTAAAAATCTAAAAAATATAATAGAAATAGATTATGGTGATGGGGGAAAAATAAAATTTTTCATAGAACATATAAGAAAAGAAGACAAAATAGATTATTAAAATTTTTTCGATAATCTAATTATTTACAAAGACTAAAAGCAGTTTTATATCTAAATTAATTGACTTTTAAATCTACCATCTCTAAAATAAAAGAAAAATAATAATACAAAAAATTTTGTGAGGAGCGACAATGTATACCAGATTGCTGTTAATTCCTTTTGTCTTATTTGCATTTTTTATCTCTGCTTGTGGTTCAAAAACAACATCTACCTACCCTCAAAAATCTGCTTTGCATCTAATCAGAATTATGAAAAAAACAAAGACTAATATACTCTATGTTTATAGAGATGACGGTATTAGAGGTGTTTCAAGACCTATTAACTGTTATTTAGACGAAAAATTTATAGGTGTTTTAGATGATGGAACGTACCTGTTAGCTCCTATTAAACCTGGTAAACATATGATTTACTGTGGTGTAAATGTTGCTACCCATGGTTCATCTTACAGTAATATAAAAATATTCACTGTTGGTAAAAGAAGAGATGTATTCATAAAGGTTTCTCAGGGTGGTCTTGTAATTCCATCTTTAAAAATAAAAGAAGTAAGAAGATTACCTGAAGACTTTTTTGAAGATTTTAAACTCAGTAAAGGTTGTGTTTTTTGTTTAAAATATTATTAATTTAAACTTCTGCAAAATTTTTCCTTTTTTCAGGTGTGGGAAGTTCTTTTACAAGATAGTCTATTTTTTGTAAGGTTTCTAATAGCTGGCTGTAACTCTCTGAAGAATTCCAGTCTACATTAACAAAAATATCTGGAGAGAATGTACTATTTTTAAGTCCAATTAAATAAATATTTCCACTTTCTGTTTTGCCTATTACGGCATCACACTCTTCTAAATCACAAAGGGCTTCTTCCGCTATATCTTTAGTAATTTCTGAAATTTCACTATTAACAATTACAACAAATTTGTACCCCCTTGAGAATGCCTGTAAAAAAGAGTTTTTCAGTCTTGAACAAAAATCTTTCCCAATCTGCGGCATATATCCAATATCTTTTCCTAACCAGCTTTTGAACTCTTTTTCTTTGTCTTTTGGGTAGTAAGAAACTGTAAAACAGTAATTTCCTGTTTTGAGATTTTTAACTAAATCTTCTATATTTTGTGTGTAGGTTTTGAGATTTTTTATTTCGTCTGGGATTTTGATAAAAAGGCAAACGCAACAATCTCCTATCATTTTAATATCCTTCTTTTTTATTAGGGTATAACTACAAATTAAATCAATTTTAAAATATATCAATTAGAATATTTATACTTTAATATAAATCTATATTTTTCTTAAAAAAACTGCAATAATATTGAACTAAATTTTTAAAAGATAGGAGGTATAGCATGGCACATTTTTTCTCAACAAAAAGTTTTTTTCTTTTAGCTCTGTTTTTTGCATTTTCATTTTCAAACGCTTTTGCTGACTGGGACACCTTTGTTTTAGACGACTTTGAGAGCGGAAGTTCAATTGGAAACTGGAAAACCTATTATAAAAACAGGCATATAGTAGAAAAACCTACACCTATTTATACATGTAAACAAAAACATAAAATAGGTGTTGTTTTACACGAAGAACATATTTTAGGTGGTCCTTTAAAACATAAAAACTACAGAAAAAAAGAGTACAGGGCATGGGGTATTTACAATTTAGCGTCTGCCCCTTCCCATGACAGGATAAGGGTTTCTTTAGATTTCTGGTTTATTGATGACTGGGAAAATGAATGGGTGCAGGTTCAGTTTATAGGAATAAGAACAGATGGAAGTTTTGTTTATAAAGAGTGGTTTGGAAAGGAAAATCTTGGTTTTAAAGTATTTGAACCTACAAATAAAGGAATAGAAGGATTAAAAGCT
>JALSSE010000019.1 GCA_026984415.1 Hydrogenothermaceae bacterium
TTTTTCAACAGGAATAGGTTTGTTTGGTGGCTGCTTTAAAAGCTCAACCATTTTTTGACCCCTTGCAATTTGAGCCTGTGTCGCTTTATCAAGCTCAGCAGCAAATTGTGCAAATGCTTCTAACTCTCTAAACTGTGCAAGGTCAAGTCTTAATGTACCTGCTACCTGTTTCATAGCTTTAATCTGGGCAGAACCACCAACCCTTGAAACTGATATACCAACGTTAATAGCAGGTCTTATACCTTTGTGGAAAAGGTCTGTTTCAAGGAATATCTGACCATCTGTGATAGAGATAACGTTTGTAGGAATGTAAGCAGCAACGTCACCTTCCTGTGTTTCAACTATAGGTAAAGCAGTTAAAGAACCTGCCCCTTCTTCATCGTTTAATTTTGCAGCCCTTTCAAGTAATCTTGAATGTAAGTAGAAAACATCACCAGGGTAAGCTTCCCTTCCTGGAGGTCTTCTTAAAAGAAGTGATAACTGTCTGTATGCAAAAGCCTGTTTTGTTAAATCATCGTATATAACTAATGCGTGCATACCATTATCTCTAAAGTATTCTCCAATTGTACATCCGATAAATGGAGCAATATACTGCATTGTTGCAGGGTCTGAAGCTGTTGCAGCAACAACAGTTGTGTATTCCATAGCTCCATGTTTTTGTAGTGTTTCAACTATATGTCTTACGTTAGACCTTTTTTGACCTATAGCAACATAAATACAGTAAACATCCTGTCCTTTCTGGTTTAAGATTGTATCAATACAAACTGTTGTTTTACCTGTTGACCTGTCTCCAATTATTAATTCCCTCTGTCCTCTACCAATTGGAATCATTGCATCAATTGCTTTGATACCTGTTTGTAATGGTTCATGGACAGATTTTCTTTTTACAACCCCTGGAGCAATTTTTTCAACAGGAGAGTAGTAAGCAATATCTTCAATAGGTCCTTTTCCATCAATTGGATTTCCTAATCCATCTACAACCCTTCCTAATAATCCTTTCCCAACAGGAACTTCAAGAATTCTTCCTGTTCTTTTAACAAGGCTTCCTTCTTTTAATTTTGTTTCATCACCGAGTAAAACAGCCCCAACACTGTCTTCTTCAAGGTTAAACACAACACCTACTACGCCATTTTCAAACTCAAGCATTTCTCCAGCTACAGCCTTTTCAAGACCGTAAACTAAAGCAACACCATCACCTACTTTTACTACACTACCAACTTCTTCAAGTTTGGCAGATACTTCAAACTCTTCTAATTGTTTTTTTAATATTTCTGCTACTTCATCAGCTCTAATTATGGACATTTAAAAACCTCCTGTTCTTTTCTTTTATTTAAAATTTTGTTAATTGCTGTCTTAATTTTTCCATATAAGATTTAACAGATGCATCAACTATATAACTGCCTGTTCTAACTATAAGTCCACCGATAATTGACGGGTCTTGTTTAACCTGAAATTCTACTTTTTTTCCTATTTTATTTTCAAGTAATTTTTTAATATTTTCTAAAAGTTCTTCATCTACTTTATAAGCTGTAATAACTTCTCCCTGAACAGTTGCAAAGAATTTCTCTACTTCAAATCTAAACGCCCTTCCTAAGTCTTTAACCACATTACCTTTATTAATTTTAGCAAGGTATAAAAGGGCTTCCTTTACATTTTTATCTAAATTTGCTTTTTCTGAAATGGATTCTATTATTTTTGCTTTTTCTTGGTAAGGGATTTGAGGATTTAGTAATAAACTTCTAAACTCTGGGTTTCTTTTGTAAAGTTCAGATAAAAATTCTAAATTACTTGCAACTGCAAGAAGCTTTTCTTCTTCCTTTGGAGTTTTATTTAGAAGTACTTTTACAACCCTTTTTAAAACTTTAGTATCAACTTTCAACTTATGCCTCCAGAGATTTTATAGTCTTATTAAGTAATGTTTTGTTCACCGATTCGTCCATTTTTTCTTTTATTAATTTCTCTGAAATTTCAAGGGCTTTTTCAACGGCATATTTTTTAAGCTCAGCTTCACCTTTTCTTATTTCTATATTTATTGCTTCTTTTGCCTGCTGTTTTATCCTTTCTGCCATTTCTTCTGCTTCCTGTAAAGCTTTTTCCCTTTCTAACTGAGCTGTATGTTCTGTTATTTTTACGCTCTCTTCTAATCTAAATTTTGCATCTTCTAATTTTTTGTTAGCTTCTTCTAAAGCTTTTATACTGTCTTCTCTTGCCTTTTTAGCTTCTTCAACCATAGAAGCAACAGATTCTCTTCTGTCTTTAAAGAATTTCACAATGTATTTTTTAGCAACAAAGTAAATAGCCACAAGCATAATAACTAAGTTAATTGTTTTCCACATAAGTTCTGCTGTGTGTGATTCTCCAGATGTTTCTCCTCCACCTTCAGTGGCAAAAGAAATCCCTGCAACCACTAAAACAAGCAAAATCATATAGAACTTTTTCATGCTGCCTTCTCCTCAGGTATAATTTTATGAACAATCTCTTCTGCTATTTTTTCAATAATCACGTCCATTGTTTTCTTCTCTAATTCAACTACCCTTTCAACTTCTTTTCTAGCCTCTTCAATCTCTTTTTCAGCTTCTTCAGACGCAGCTTTTATAACTTTTGCAACTAATTCGCTTGTTTCTAACTTAGCTTCATCCATTATTTTCTTAGATTTTATTTTGATTTGCTCTAATATTTCATCAACTTCTTCTAATATTTTTTGGGCTTTTTGATTATTTTCTTCTGCTTCTTTTAGAAGTTTTTCAATTGTCTCTTCCCTTTCTTTAAATGCTTCTAAATAAGGGTCAAAGTAGATTTTCTTCATAATGAAAGTAAAAATCAAGAATATAACTAATTGAACGAACAGTGTAATATCAGGTATAACTCCAACGTGTATTCCCACAGTTATCCTCCTAAATTATGTTGTAAAGGAATGTAAATTTTATATATCATATCAAAGATTTGAAAAGAATTCAAAATTAATTGTTTTCAGAATCGGCTAAAGATAAATCTAATCTTTTTAAGTCCTCATCAACTTTTTCAATAATTACTTTTATTTTATCCCCTAACCTGTATATTTTTTCTTTACTAATCAGCCTGTGGTTTTTTTCGTCATACTCAAAATATCCCGGTAAGTTAGAGATATGAATGTGTCCTTCTATCAGGTATTTTTCTATTTCAACAAAAAGTCCAAAAGACACAACCCCTGTAATTATTCCTTCAAATTCCTCTCCAACGTGGTCTTTTAAAATCCTCAATTTTAATATTTCTAATGCATCTCTCTCTGCTTCATCTGCAACCCTTTCCATTTTTGAACACTGCTGGGCTACCACATCAAGTTTTTCAGGAAGTTTTTGTAAATCCTTTTTAGTAAATTTATTTTTTATAGCCCTTTTTAGCATCCTATGAACCCATAAATCTGCATATCTTCTTATTGGAGATGTAAAATGTGTATAACAATCAGATGCAAGACCAAAATGTCCAATATTTTCTGTGGTATATTTTGCCTGTTTCATAGTTCTTAAGGACATAAACCTTATTAATGACTCTTCTGGAGTTCCTACAAACTTTTTAAGTATTTTTTGTATAAATTTAGGAGTAATGTCATCAGGATAGGATATTTTGTATCCTAATCCAGAAACTAAATCAACAAATTTTATAACTTTCTCAATATCAGGTTCTTCATGAGTTCTATAAATAAAAGGATAGTTATTTTTTTCCATATGTCTTGCTACAGTTTCGTTTGCAATTATCATAAATTCTTCAATTAACCTGTGGGCTAAATGCCTTTCATAAGGAACTACATCGTAAGGGTCTCCTGTTTCTGTAAAAAGTATTTTAGATTCTGGCATGTCAAAATCTATACTTCCTCTCTTTTCTTTAGCCTTCATTAATATTTTTGCCAGTTTTTCCATATGTCTAAGGGGTTTCACAACATCAGGAAATTTTTTTTCTAAATCAACATCTCCAACAATAATAGCAAGAGCCTGGTCATAGGTAAGCCTTGCTTTGCTGATTATAACACTTTCATAAATGTCGTAATCAATAACATTCCCCTTTGGGTCAATAAGCATCTCACAGGTAAATGCATACTTTTTTTCATTTGGTCTTAAGCTACATAATTCTGCGGCTAATCTTTCTGGGAGCATATGTAATGCTTTTTCTGGAAGGTAATAGGTATTTCCTCTTTCAAAAGCTTCTTTGTCTATAGCTCCTCCTTCTTTTACATAATGTGAAACATCTGCTATATGGACAAATAGCCTGTAATTTTTTCCCTCTTTTTCAATTGCAACAGCATCATCAAAATCCCTTGCACTTTCAGGGTCTATTGTGAAACAAATCTGCTCTAATAGGTTTTTTCTATTTCTTGTTAATCTAACTGTAGAACTTAAGTTTTTGGCTTCTTCCACAGCTTCTTTTGAATGTGATGTTGGTAGGTTATACTTCCTTGCAATTATTTCTGCCACTGTTCTTGTGTTTTTGGTCGTACCAAGAACCTCTATAATTTTTCCTTTTGCCGATATACCCTTTTCAGGGTATCTTGTAATTTCAACTACAACATAACTTCCTTTTTTTATCTGTTTTGCCTCTTTTTTTGAAACATAAACTTTGTGAGGGACAACAACGTCAGAAAGGGATACGTAATATCTATTCTTTTCTTTATGTAAAGTTCCAACAGCTGTTTTGACTGCCCTTTTTAAAACTTTTACAACTTTTGCTTCATTTTTCTTTTTTCTTGTAAGAACTTTTGCTAAAACAACATCTCCGTCAAAAAGATACCTCATTTCTGGGGGAGGAATAAAAAGGTCTTCAACTTCTTCACCAATTATTAAAAATCCATATCCACTTGGATGGGCTTCTACAGTACCTTCAACAAGTTCCGTTTTTTTCTCTTCAAGTTCTTTTAGTATGTATTTTCCTTTATAGTATTTCAGAACTCCTTTTTTTATAAGGGATTTCAGAAGTTTCCTAAATTCTTTTTTCTCTTCTTTAGGTACCCCCAACTTCCTCATCAGCATTTTAAAAAATGCCGGTTTACCCCTTCTTTTTAAAAAGTCTATAATTTCTTTTTCCTGTATATTCATAACTAAAATTCTATACCAACTTCACCTAAAATTCCCTGGAATTTTAAATCTGAATTAAAATCTTTTCCATTTACATCAAGATTATCAATTTTTAATCTCTGATATTTGTACCCTAAACCAGCATATAAACCTGCAATTGCAGGAATACTTAATATTTTCACTTTTGCAAGAGCTTTTACGTCAACTAAAGAATTTCCGTCGTAAGATATTCCTTTTCCTTCTAAATCAAAGATTAAATCCGAAACCATTGGAATTAAAGGAACTGATACAGAAGCTCCAAGATAAAGCATAG
>JALSSE010000020.1 GCA_026984415.1 Hydrogenothermaceae bacterium
AGTTATGAGTTCAAATGAAAATAGAGTTCCAACTGGTATTCAGGTTGGACTTGGGGTAAAACTTTCTGATGTAAGTAAAGTATTTTCACAGGGAAGTTTAATAAAAACAGACAACCAATTAGATATTGCAATTCAGGGTGAAGGATTTTTCAAAATTGAGCTTCCTGGAGGTGGAGAAGCGTACACAAGGGCAGGTAATTTCAAAGTGGATAACGAAGGATACATTGTTACTTCAGAAGGATACAGGTTAAGCCCAAATATTCAAATCAGCTCCCCAGAAACATTAATAAGTATCTCAATAAGCCCAAATGGAAAAGTTTATCTTGTTAGAAATGAAGGTGGACAGCAAACAACTGAAGAACTTACAGATATGAAACTTTACAGGTTTATGAACCCTGCCGGACTAAAAGCAATAGGTCAAAATTTATTTGTTTACACAGATGCTTCTGGAGAACCAATAGAAGGAGACCCAAATACAGACGGCTTTGGAAAATTAGCACAGGGGTTTTTAGAGGCTTCCAATGTTAACATTGTTGAAGAGATGGTAAATCTAATAGTAGCCCAGAGGGCTTATGAAATAAACTCTAAAGGTATAACAACAGCAGATGAAATGCTCAGGACTATTGGAACTCTTAAATCGTAAGTTTTTAATTTTTTCCACCCTGTTTTTAATTTTTACGAACAGTTATGCCTTTATACAGATAGATTTAAAGAAATTCGCAAAGGTCAAAGGAGATGTAGTATATCTAAAAGACATAACTGAAATAAAAGCAAAAGGTGAAGAACCTGCTTTTATAAATTTCTTAAAAAATCTTCCTGTTTCCCAGTCTCCTAAACCAACATCAAGTATAAACATTTCTAAAAACCAGTTATTACTCTTATTTCAGAAAAATCATATTTCTTTAGATAGTTTTAAATTTGGCGGTTCTCCTTATTGTATAGTTGCAAGGGATTACAAAAAACTTTCACCACAGGATATTGAAAAAAAAGTTAAAGACTTTATAAGGAAAAACCATAAAAACACAAAGGTCGTGTCCATAAACCTCCCAGATAAAACGTATTTTATCCCTTCCGACAGTATTACAGAAAAAGTTGTTTTAAGGTCTGAAAGTTCAAAACATCTATACCTTGACTACTACATTTATGAAAATGGAAAACCTATTTACAAAATTCCAATTACTGTAAATGTAAAGAAATATATGAGAGTAATTGCAGCAAAAAAAGACATTCCGAAAGGGAAAATTTTGACTTTAGAAGATTTAAAAACTGCCGAAATAGAATTCAAAAGAAGAGCTGGATATATAACTGAAATTGAAAATGCAGTGGGAAAGGTAGCCAAAAGAGATATAAAAAAGGGCAGTGTCATTAAAAGTTCTTTACTGAAGCTGGATTACAAAGTCAAAAGAAGAAAAAACGTAAAAATAATTTATAGAAATGGAAATATTAACATTGAAATGCTGGGACTGGCACTGGAGAATGGAGCAATTGGTGATGTTATTAGAGTTAAAAATATTTCCTCTGGGAAGGTTATATTATGCAAGGTAATAAAAGAAAATACAGTCATTTTTTCAGGGAGTTCTTTTTAATATTAATAGGAATATCAATCTTTACATCATGTTCACAAAAAAAAGTTGTCCTCCAGCCCTACGAGCCTAAACCTCCTGAGATTAAACAATCACAGACTAAGCCTCCTCCTGGTTCCCTTTATACAGGGGGAGACAATCTTTTTACAGATGATAAAGCTTTTCAGGTTGGAGACATTATAACAATAAAGGTAGTTGAAAATATAAAAGGTTCAGGTGGTGCAAACACAAAATCAAACAGGAAAACAAAAATAGGTTTAGATTTCCCTTCACCTACAATTATGGGAAAGCAGGTTCCTAACAAAACACCAATCGCTGGGATTACTACAAACTCAAATAGTAGCTTTCAGGGAAAAGGCGACACAAGCAGAAATGCAAAACTAATTGCAACAATTTCTGCAAGGGTAGAAAAAGTTTATCCAAATGGAAATTTATACATAGTTGGGAAGAAAATTTTAAAAATAAATAACGACGAACAGGTTTTAGTTGTAGCTGGAATGGTAAAGCCAACTTACATTCAGCAGGATAATTCAGTTTTATCAACCCAGCTTTCTGATGCTTACATAGAGTACAACGGAAAAGGATTTGTCGCTGATACTGAAGAACCGGGATGGTTAACAAAATTCCTTGTTAAAATCTGGCCATTTTAGAGGTAGAAATGAAAAAATTATTTTTTGTTTTTCTTTTATTCTTTGGGATAAGCTATTCGGCTGAAGTAAGAATAGGCAGCGAAGTAGATATTACAGGAGTAAGAACAAACTTTCTTACAGGTTATGGAATTGTGGTTGGTCTTAATGGAACAGGTGATGGAACTACAAGTATATTTACATTAATAAGTATTGCCAATATGTTAAGAAAAATGGGAATTTATATAGACCCTGCCAGAGTTAGAACAAAAAACGCTGCAGCAGTAATTGTTACTGCAAAAATGCCTCCTCTTGCAAAAAGTGGAATGAAATTTGATGTAACTGTTGCTTCTATTGGAGATTCTAAAAGTATTGGGAATGGGGTTTTAATAAGAACACCACTTTTTGGACCTGATGGAAAAGTTTACGCCTTTGCACAGGGAAGTGTATCAACTGGTGGAGGATTTTCAGAATCAAATAAAGGTGGGAAGGTTCAAAAGAATTTTCCTACGACAGGAATAATAGTAAATGGCGGAATAATAGAAAGGGATTTACCGTATTCAATAGAAGGGCAGAAGGAAATTCAGCTTATTTTAAAAAAGCCAGATTTTGATAAAGCTTTTAAAATAGAAAAAGCAATAAACGGATTTTTTAAAGAAAAAGTTGCTTACTCTATAGACCCTACAACTGTTAAGATTAAAATACCAGAAAAACAAGACCCTGTTGAATTTATATCAAAAGTTTTATCCCTAAAAATAGAAACAAATCAGGAACCTACAGTTGTTATATACGAAAGAACAGGAACAGTAATAATGAGCGGTGATATAAAAATAGATGTTCCTGTTTATGTATCCCACGGAAATATCTATGTTGCCGTTACTGAAAAACCAGTTATTTCTCAGCCTCCTCCCCTTTCAGGTGGTCAAACAAAGGTTGTTCCTGAAACTACCACAACAGTTGTAGAAGAAAAGGGAAGGATATTTGGAATTGAATCACCGTCTTTAAAGGATTTAGTTAAAGCTTTAAACGATTTGGGAGTTTCCCCAAGGGATTTAATAGCAATTATTCAGGCAATAAAAAATGCAGGAAAATTGCACGCAAAAGTTATTGTAATGTAGAGGTAAATAAAAATGATTGATAGAGTTAATCCTTACTGGGATATTAAAAATTTATCACAGATAAAAACAACTGAAGAAGCAGCGGAGGCATTTGAAGCTTTCTTTGTAAGAGTTATGATGAAAGAGTTCAGAAAAGGAATTCCAGAGGGAATGTTTAACACATCCTTTGGCTCTAAAATGTACATGGATATGTTTGATATGCAGGTTTCACAGCTTATAGCTTCCAGTGACCAGTTAAAATTAAAAGAGTTTATACTGGACTCAATCCAACCTAAAATAAACTACAATCAGGTTAAAGACATTTATGAAAAGGACAACGAATAAAAATGGGAGAAACTTTAAGTTTAGCTTTTAATAAGATAGATAAACATTCAGATGTAATAATTGTTGTTCTTATTATTGCCATCCTTGGTTCTATGGTTCTTCCTGTTCCACCATTTTTACTTGATATACTTCTTACTACAAGTATAACTTTTTCCCTTGTTCTTTTACTTACAACAGTTTACATAAAGCACACTTTAAACCTTTCTTCTTTTCCATCTTTACTTTTACTTGCAACGCTGTTTAGGCTTGCCCTTAACGTTGCTTCAACAAGGAGAATTTTACTCCACGGACACGAAGGACCTGACGCAGCAGGTCATGTTATACAGTCGTTTGGTCAATTTGTTGTCGGTGGTAGTTACGTTGTAGGAATTATTGTTTTTATTGTTCTTGTAACAATAAACTTTATAGTGATAACAAAAGGAACAGAAAGGATTTCTGAAGTAGCAGCAAGGTTTACATTAGATGCTATGCCTGGGAAACAGATGAGTATTGACGCAGATTTAAACGCTGGAATTATAGATGAAAAAGAAGCCCAGAGAAGAAGGGAAGAGATTGCAAAAGAGGCTGATTTTTATGGAGCTATGGACGGTGCAAGTAAATTTATCAGAGGTGATGCTGTTGCAGGTATAATTATCACCATTGTTAATATAATTGGTGGTATAGCAATAGGAATGTTACAACACGGGATGCCCTTAGAAACTGCATTACAAAACTTTACAATACTTACTGTTGGTGATGGTCTTGTAGGTCAGATACCAGCTTTAATAACCTCAACTGCTGCAGCCTTAATGGTAACAAGGGCTGTTTCAAACGAAAATTTAGGAAAAGAGATTGTTTCCCAGTTAATAAGCTATCCAAAAGCCCTTTATATGGCATCTGCAACCCTTTTTATAATGGGTTCTGTTCCTGGAATGCCGTTTTTACCTTTTGCATTAATAGCCACACTTATTGGAATTACAGCATACACCATGCAACTTAGTTTAAAAGAAAAAGAAAAGGTAGAGGCAGAAGAAAAAGCTAAAGAACTATTGAAAGAAGCAAGGGAACCTGAAGAAGAAAAACCAGAAGACCTGATAACCCAGCCTGAGATGATTACTTTAGAAATTGGATACGGGCTTATTCCTTATGTTGACGAATCCCAGAATGGAGAAATTATTAAAAAGATAAAAGCTTTAAGAAAACAACTGACTAAAGAATTAGGACTTATTATTCCTCTTATTCATATAAAAGACAATTTAGAATTAAAGCCCGGTGAGTACAGGATACTTATTAAAGATATAGAAGTGACAAGAGGAGAAGTTGTACCAAACAAATATTTAGCCATTGATACAGGCTCTACAAAAGGAAAAATAGAAGGTGTTCCTACAAAAGAACCAACATTCGGACTGAATGCTTACTGGATTGACGAAGACAAAAAGGATAAAGCCAAAATGTTAGGCTATACAGTAGTTGATATTCCAACTGTGATAATTACCCATATCTCTGAAACAATTAAAAAACATTCTTTTGAAATTTTAGGAAGGGAAGAAACTAAACAGCTTGTAGATGGGTTATCTAAAAAATTCCCTGTTGTTAAGGATATAATTCCTGAACAGGTGCCTTTAAACATATTACATAGGGTTCTCCAAAACTTACTTAAAGAAAATATCCCTATAAGAGACCTTTTAACTATTATAGAAGCCCTTTCTGACAATATAATGA
>JALSSE010000021.1 GCA_026984415.1 Hydrogenothermaceae bacterium
GGTCAAAGAATATGCAAAACCAATACTAAATTATCCAATTTTTAACATTGAAACTGTTAAATTAAGTCTTTATTCACTTATTAAAGGTTTAATTGTTTTTTATATACTGTATCTGTTTACAAATCTAATAAGAAGAAGTATTGAAATTTACCTTTCTTACAAAGCAGAACAAAAAGAAGTAATTTCAACAGTTGATATCCTGATTTATAATACAGCCCTTGTTTTTATAGTTTTGATAACTTTATCAACTATGGGTATAAGCTGGAAACTACTTATTCCTGTTGCAGGAGCTTTAGGTATTGGTTTAGGATTTGGTTTACAGGATATATTCAATAACTTCATAAGCGGTTTTATAATTCTATTAACAAGGGCTGTTAAAATTGGAGACTGGATTACACTTGGAGAAAACTTTGGAAGAATTACAAATATTGGGATGAGAACTTCAACTTTAAGGACATTAGATAATATAGACATAATAATTCCAAACTCCCATCTTATCTCAAATGAACTTATAAACTGGTCTTATTCTGATAATATTGTTCGTATACATATTCCTGTTGGAGTATCTTACAGCAGTGATGTAGAAACTGTGAAAGATACTTTATTAGATGTTGCAAAAAATACAGCTTTTGTTTTAGAATCTCCTGCACCAGATGCGAGGTTCTTAGAGTTTGGAGATAGCTCACTTAACTTTGAACTTTTGGTATGGATAGACGTTAAAAAAATACCTATTCCACTGGCAAAAAGTGAGCTTAATTTTAGAATCTGGAAAGCATTTAAAGAAAATAATATTGAGATACCATTTCCACAAAGAGATGTATGGTTTAGAAATGAATTAAAAATAAGAGAGGAAAAGTAATGATTGCAGTTGTACAGAGGGTTTTAAAATCTTCTGTTGAAGTGGACGGTAAAATTATATCTGAGATTGGTAAAGGATTGAATATATTATTAGGGGTTGTAAAGGGAGATACTGAAGGAGACATAAAAAAAATGGTAAATAAAATAGCAAATTTAAGAATTTTTGAAGACGAAAAAGGAAAAATGAATTTATCTTTAATTGATATAAAAGGAGAAGCTTTAATAATTTCTCAATTTACACTTGCAGGGAATGTTAAGAAGGGTAGAAGGCCTTCTTTTGATGATGCAGAAAATCCAGAAAGGGCTAAAGAGTTGTACGATAAATTCTGTATAGAGTTCTCAAAATATGCCCCTGTAAAAAAGGGAATTTTTGCAGCAGATATGAAAGTAATGATACTTAATGATGGACCTGTAACATTTATAATAAATTCAAAGGAACTTTAACTAAAAAAACTTTTAATCTCCAAAACAATTTCTTCAATAGAATTAAAATGTTCAACCCCTTCTACTTTATGAGTTTTAAATCCTAAAACCCTTTTCCCTAAAATTTTACTGTAAGCTATTTCTGAAAGAGTTCCATAGTTTCCGCCTACAGCAACAACAATCTGTCCTGTGGCTACTACAATAGGATTTCTATTCCAACTCATACCTGTATTTATTTTTAAATCCACATAAGGGTTAGATTCTTCTCCTGTGTATGAAGGCATTATCCCAATAGTTAAACCATTCTCTTCTTTAACACCTTTACACACAGCTTCCATTATCCCTGTTCTACCACCACAAACAATAGTAAAACCATTTTTTGCCAATTCTTTCCCTAAATTATAAGCAAACTGGTATTCTTGGGAATTCTCCTTGGCAGAAGAACTCCCAATTACTGATACAATTTTCATTTTTTGATTTATTTTACTGTTTTATTTAAATCACCAATTACAACAATTTCAATCCTTCTATTTTTAGCTCTACCTTCTTCAGTATCGTTTGAAGCAATCGGTTTAGTAAATCCATATCCCCTTGCAACAATCCTATCTGGACTTATTCCGTATTTTTTAACTAAAATTCTTTTAACAGCTTCAGCTCTTTTCTGTGAAAGCCTCATATTATACGCATAACTACTTGTAGGTCTTTTGTCTGTATGTCCCTGAACTTCAATCATTAAAGAAGGATATTGTTTTAGTACTTTTGCTACTTTTTCTATTTCTGGATAATATTTTTTGCTTACTTTTGTGCTATTTGGTGCAAAGTAAATCCTTAGTGTGAGAGATTTGAAACAACCTTTTTTATCTACTTCAACACCTTCAGGTGTGTTTGGACATTTATCCATATAATCAGGAATACCATCATTATCAGAATCTAATGGACATCCCTGTTCGTCAACCATTATATCTTCAGGGGTATCAGGACATTTATCTGCATAATCAGGTATGCCGTCATTATCAGAATCTTTTGGACAACCATTTTTATCAACTTCTGCCCCTTCTTTTGTATTAGGACATTTGTCTTTGTAGTCTGGAACTCCATCTTTATCACTGTCAAGAGGACATCCTTCTTTATTTACTGGAATATTTGCTTCTGTATTAGGACATTTATCAAAGTAATCTGGTACACCGTCTTTATCACTATCAACTGGACATCCATTTTTATCTACAACTTTTATAACTGGAGGTGTGTCAGGACACTGGTCTATATAATCAGGAACACCATCATTATCACTGTCTTTTCCACAACCTTCTTCATTTACAACAGCACCTTCAGGGGTATTAGGGCATTTGTCTTTATAGTCTGGTACACCGTCTTTATCACTATCAACTGGGCATCCTTCTTTGTTCACACTTACACCTTCAGGTGTGTTTGGACATTTATCCTGATTATCAGGGACACCATCTTTATCTGCATCCTGAGAACACCCATTTTCATCCACAGCAGCACCTTCAGGAGTATTAGGGCATTTATCTTTGAAATCTGGCACACCATCTTTATCACTATCAACTGGACATCCATTTTCGTCAACTTCAACCCCTTCAGGAGTATTAGGACACTGGTCTAAGTTATCTGCAACACCATCATTATCTGTATCAACAGTACATCCATTTTTATCCACAGCAGCCCCTTCAGGGGTATCAGGACATTTATCTTTGTAGTCTGGTACACCATCTTTATCACTATCAACTGGACATCCATTTTCATCAACAGTCATTCCCTCAGGAGTATCAGGACATTTATCTTTGTAATCTGGCACTTTATCCCCATCAGAATCTAAAGGACATCCATCTACATCAACTTCAACCCCTTCAGGGGTATCTGGACACTGGTCTATATAGTCTGGAACTGTATCTTTATCTGTATCAACAGGGCAACCTTCATCATCAACAAGTACCCATCGTGGAGTATGGGGACATAAATCTTTTGAATCAATTACACCATCATTATCTGAATCTTTTATTTCTGGTTTTCCACCAAACATTATAGAAAGGGCAACTAAAGGTGCTAAATCGTTTTGACCAGCACCTAAATATATATCCCTTATTTCTGCTTTTAATGCAAATCTGTGGTTTATTATGTATCTTATTCCAGCTGTTAATTCGTATCCAGAATCACCTCTTATACTACCAATACCTAAACCAATATAAGGCATAAATTTTTCTGCCGAATAAAAGAAGTTATAAAAGATTTTTGCGTCATAAATGGCGACTTTTTTTGGTTTCCAGAAATGTTTTCCATAATTTATTTCTGTTATTGCCCAGTTATAACTTAACTCTGCACTTATTGATTTTGTAAAAAATTTTTCAAATTTAAGACCAATTTCATAATTATCTTTATAAAAATCTCTGTTTTTTTTATTAAGAATACTAAAATAGTCGTATCCTAAAGACGGGGAAAAAATCCATTTCCCTGATAAATCTTTTGCCAAGGATGATGAAAAAATAATTAAAGTAAACAAGGATACGTATTTAAACAATCTGGTTTTCATCAAAACCTCCCAATTATTTTAAAATTTCTAAAATTATACCAAACATATTACTAAAAATATAAAAAATTATATTTATCTATTTTTTTCTTGAATTTAATTTATGATAAAATTAATCATAATATTATATCTGGAGGAATCAATGGGCGTTAAAATTGACATTAACAGAATAGCCAAAGACCAGTTTATTCTTGTTGATAATCAACCTTTTAGAGTTTTAAGTTATGAACATGTAAAACCGGGTAAAGGTCAGGCTTTTGTCAGAGTTAAAGCAAAAAATATGAGAACAGGAAACGTAACAGAAATAACATTTAAATCTTCTGAACAGATAGAGTTAGCCGATTTTGAACAAAAATTTATGACTTACTCTTACTCAGACGGGGATATGTATTACTTTATGGATACAACTACATATGAAACAATAGGAATTCCAAAAGAAGTTATAAAAGATGAAGCAAAATTTTTAAAAGAAGGTATGGAAGTAGTTGTATTTTTAGATAGAGGAAATCCAATTGGTATAGAACTTCCTAAAAATGAAATTTACGAAGTTATTGAAACAGAACCAGGAGTTAGAGGGGATACTGCAACAAATGTTACAAAACCTGCAAAAATAGAAACAGGTGCAGTTATCAATGTTCCTATTTTCATAAATGAAGGAGACAAAATAAAAGTAGATACAAGAACCGGTACTTATATTGAAAGAGTAAAGTAAAAGGGGAATGTTATGGATAAAGAATTTCTTTACGAGATAATTGAAAAAATAAAGGGAACGAAAATTGAAGAAGTAGAAATAGAAACAAAAGAAGGGAAAATTAAAGTAAAGCAGTATGTAGGACCAAAAGAAGTTGTTTCTTCATCATCTCCTGCACCTGTCGTTGAAATAAAAGAAGAGGTAGTTCCAGCAGGAGGAAAAATAGAAACAGAAATAAAAGAAGAAAAAAAATACCATGTAATAAAATCACCACTTGTTGGAACTTTTTACCGTTCACCATCTCCAGGGGCTCCACCTTTTGTAGAAGAAGGGGATATGGTATCAAAAGGACAGGTATTATGTATCATTGAAGCATTGAAAGTAATGAACGAAATAGAAAGTGATGTAAATGGAAAAGTAGTAAAAATTTTAGCTGAAAATGGACAACCAGTTGAGTTTGGACAGGAACTTTTTTATATAGATGTAACTTAAAAATTAAAAAGAGGTTAAGTTAATGGAAAACAACATCTTGGTAACAGGTGGTGCTGGTTTTATTGGTGCAAATCTTGCCCTAAAATTACAGGAAATCTATCCAAACAGTAAAATTTTAGTTTTAGACGATTTTTCAAGTGCAAACTTTAAAAATTTAAGGAAATTTAAAGGGGAAGTCCTTTCCTGTGATGTTTCTACAGACGAGGTTTTCTTTAAAGTAGAAGATTTTCACCCAAAACTGATTTTTCACCTTGCTTCAATAACTGACACAACCGTTACAGACCAGGAACTTATGATGAGGAAAAATGTAGATGGATTTAAAAATATATTAGAAATTG
>JALSSE010000022.1 GCA_026984415.1 Hydrogenothermaceae bacterium
ATCTTCCCTTAATGAATGATTTTTAATTAGTTCTTCAACAGATTCAACCCTTTTTTCTATTAAAGTTTTATTTTTTAAAGGATGTAGAAGAAAATATTTAAGTTTCCTTTTTCCCATTCCTGTCATTGTTCTGTTTATCACTTTGAAAAGGGATATGTTTCCTTCATTTGGATAAACAAGTTCTAAATGTTTCTGGGCTGAGTAGTCTATTCTGATGTAGTTATCTTCTCTGTATGGTTTTGGAAAGTTTATAAAAGGTAGAAAACTTTTCTGTGTAATTTTAGCGTATTTGTAAACAGCACCAGCTGGAATAAGATTTTTCTTTTCATTTTCTTCAAAACCAAATGCAGAAGGGTGTATTGTATTAAAATCTTTTAAAAGTTCTTCTACATTCTCTTCTGAGAAGAAATTTTCTGGAAGTTTGCTGAAAAAAACATTTTTAAAATTTTCTTTTATTTCAGGTATTTCTGTATTTTCTGGTAATAAGATTTCTTTTGGCTGAAATTTTCCTATAAAAGATATTAGTTCATCTAAGTTTAATTTTGCAGCAGTAAATTCTCCTGTTGATAAATCAAGGTGTGAGATGTAGTAAGTTTCGCCAGATGGAAAAACAGCTATAAGTGAAGATTGAAGTTTTTCATTTTCAAAGTAAGTCCCCGGTGTTAAAACCCTTATTACATCTCTTTTTACTATTCCTTTTCCCTTTGTTGCTTCTTCTAACTGTTCGCATATTGCAACTTTATGTCCTTTCATAACAAGTCTTGAAATATAGCTTTCTGCAGAATGGAAAGGGATACCACACATAGGTATTTCTATATTTTTCCCAACTTTCTTTTTTGTAAGAACTATATTTAACTCTTTTGCCCCTATGTGTGCATCTTCGTAAAAAAGCTCGTAAAAATCACCTAATCTATAAAGTAAGAGGGCATCAGGGTACTGGGTTTTTATTTTATGGTACTGGGCTACCATTGGTGTTGAAACTTTTTCTTCTTTCATTTTCTCCTTCTTTTAGTCTTTATGTTTTATAACTTTTTGATAAAATTCTTCTAAAGTTTGTATAACTTTTTTATGGAATTCAAGAGGTTCTTCACCAGTAAGCAATTTAATACAATCATCTATATTGTCAACTGTGTAAATGCTGAATTCTCCCTTTGATATGCTTTCTAATATTTCATCTTCTAAAATTATATTGCTGAAATTCCTTGAAGGAACTATAACTCCCTGTTCTCCTGTGAATTTTGTATTTTTACAGGTGTAGTAAAATCCTTCTATTTTTTCTTTTATACCACCTACAGGTTGGATATTTCCGTGTTGGTCTATTGAGCCAGTAATGGCTAAATTTTGTTTTACTGGTATGTTGCTTATTTCAGAAAGTACAGATATCAGTTCTGCTGCAGATGCACTATCACCTTCAACTTCTCCATAAGACTGTTCAAAAGCTATGCTACAGGAAATAGCAAGGGGAACATCCCTACCATATTTTCTACCTATAAATCCTGATAAAATCATCACACCTTTACTGTGGATAGGTCCGCTTAATTCAACTTCCCTTTCTATATTTATTATCCCTTTTTCTCCAATATAAACACTTGCGGTTATTCTGCTTGGTTTTCCAAAACTGTAATCCCCAATATCGTAAACTGCTATACCATTTACCTGCCCTACCTGTTCCCCTTCTACATCTACGATTAATTTTCCTTCAGAAATAAGCTCTAAGATTTTTTCTTCAACAAGGTTTCTTCTGAACTTTTTTTCCTTTATTGTTGTTTGTATATCTTTTTTATCAATGTATTTTTTTTCTCCAGAGATAAAGTTTGCTTCCCGAAGTATATCCGATATGTAGCTAAAAATAACGTTTATTTTGTTCCTGTCCCCTGATAAAACAACAGCGTGTTTAAAAACTTCAGAAATTCCGTCAGGGGATAAATGCTTCAGATTTTCTTCTTTTACTATTTTGGAAATTGCATGGGATAAATCTTCAATTACATTGTTTGAAAGTTTTATAATAGGATTAAATTCTGCCTTTACTTTGAAGAGTCTGTTAAATTCTGTATCGTAAGTTGATAAAATACTGTAAACAAAAGAATCTCCAATTAAAGCCAATTTAATATCAAATGGAACTGGTTCTGGATTAATTCCTACTGAGAAAGGGAAGAAACCATCAAAAGACGTCTGGGTCATATATATTTTTTTGTGGAGTAAGGTTCTTTTCAAAGCATCCCACAGGATAGGATTTTTTATTACATCTATTGCTTTTAATAAAAGGTATCCTCCTCTACTTTTATGGAGACTTCCTGCAATAATACTCATATGGTCTGCGTATAAAATTCCCATTTCAGCTTTATAGGATATGTACCCAAAAAGTGTTTTAAATGTTGGTATTCCTTCTAATTTAACTGGAGCACCTTTTGAGTCTGAGTTATCAACTACAACATTCAATTTAAAAATATTTAAATCTCTTTCTAAAGCCCTCTGTAAAACGTAATTTCCTTCTGCAAGTTTTAGCCTTATGAATATTTCTATATTTTCAACAAATTTCCCTTTTATGTATTTAATAAACTTTGATGCCTCTTCTATTTCTTTATATTTTTCTTCAATAAAATAAAAAGCATTTTCAATAATAAAATTTGAAATCTGTTCCTTTACCTTTTTTAACTTTTCAAATAGTTGGTAGTCTAATTCCCTTAACTGTCTAAGATAGTCTCTAAATTTTTCATCAAATTCTTCAATACGCTTGTTGTATATATCTCTTATTTGTGGGATGTTCACGAAATCTGGAATAACTTTTCCTTCAATGATTGGGAAGAGTTTTATGCCTGCAGGGGTGAAAACAACAGCAAGTCCGTGCTTTTTAGCGTCTTCTGTAAGCTGTTCTATTATTTTTCTACGTTTATCTTCTATTTCTTTTATTATCTTTACTTCTTCATCTTCAAACTCTTTGCTCTCAAACTGTTTATAAACTGTTTCTTTGAGGTTTTCAATTATTTTGTTTATATCGTTTGATAATTTTTTTCCGTAACCAGCAGGAAGTAATAGGCACTTTGGATTTTCTGGTTTTTCAAAGTTATGGTAATAACATATATCTTCTGGGGTTCTTTTGTCTTTTGCTGATTCTTTAAATTTTATAAGGGAATAAGTTGTTTTGCCAACACCATCAGGACCTGCAACATAAAGGTTATAACCTTCTTTTTCTGTGTTGATTGCTACTTCAAATGCTTTTTCTACCCTTTTTTGTTCTGGAAAAGAAGGCTTCGGCTCTATCTCTTCTGTTGATTTGTTTATTGAGATTTTTATTTCTAATTCTTTTTCTGTAATCTTTTTTATTCCCATTGTTAATCCCCTTTTTTGAGTTTCTTTATTTTAACTTTATTTAAACAGGCAAATCAAAGATTTTAAATTTATAATTTAATTTATTAAAATCTGGGGGATTTATTTTTGGTGAGGAAAAATTATCTTGCTTCAGCTGGAACAGGAAAAACTTATAGACTTGTTGAAGAAATAATTGAAAACTACATAAAAAAAAGAATAAATATAAATCAGCTTTTTATTTCCACTTTTACAGAAAAGGCTGGGGCAGAGCTGAAAAGGAGAATATACGAAAGACTTAAAGAAGAAATTTATAAAGAGAAAACAGAGAACCTCCAGAATAACTTTAATGAAGTTCAGAACAGTTATATTGGTACATTACATTCATTACTTTTAAGGATTTTAAAAAACCATCCAGATATTTCAAAGATAACAGATGAAACAAAAATAATTGAAGGAATTGAGTTTGAAGGCTTATTTATAGATGTATTTGACGAGTTTATTATTGAAGAAAAAGAAAAAATAGATGAAATAACAGAGTTTTTAGGGGAAAAATCAGATATTAGGAAAATCTTCAGAGAGTTTTATGAAAATAGATGGAAGTTAAATTCTTGCGAAATGAAAAACATAGATTCAAATCGGTTGGAAATTGAAAAGTTAAAAGATGAGTGTTTAAAAGATATTAAAGAGATGATACAGGATTTTTATAAAGAGGCAGTTGAGTTTTCAAGAACAAAACAGGATATTATGAAAACTGATATTTTTGGTATTAAAAGGAAGTTAGAAGAAGGTTTGTTTATAGACTTGAAGTTTGAAAAAAATAAAAGATTTCCGAGATTCCTAAAAACAAGGGTAAAACCTGAATATGAAAAAGAATTTAAAAAAATAAAAGAAAATTTAGAAAACAGGAAAAATGAAATTGAGCCTGTTGAAAACAATTTAATACAGAACCTTGAAAAAATTAGAAATTTAGCCCTTTACCAGAATTTTCTTTTGATACTTAAACATTATAAAAAATTTGAAGAAAAATTAGAAAAAATAAAAGAGCAGGAAAATGTTTTAAATTACGATGATATATTCATAAGAGCTTTACATATATTTAAAAATTTTCCAGAAATAAAACAGAAGTATATTAAAAAATTCAAAGCCATATTTATTGATGAATTTCAGGATACAGACTTACTCCAGCTTAAAGTAATAAAAATTTTATCAGAAAAAAGTGATTTAATTGTGTTTGGTGACCCAAAGCAGTGTATTTATGAATGGAGACACGCAAGTTTAGAAGATTATCTAAAGTTTATAAATAAAAACTTTAAAAAAGAGGAAAATATAAATTTAGATATTTGTTTTAGAAGTAATATTGATTTGATTGGATTTTTTAATCTTTCCTTTTGTAAAGATGGATACGATTTTTTAAATAGAGGCTTTGAAAACGGGCATATTGACGACATTTTTTTACCAAAATTATCCTTTCCAGACTTTAAAAAACAAGATACATCAGAGTTCCCTGTTTCTGTTATACGTGGAGAAAGTAAAGATAAAGAGCCTTATTTACTTGTTGAAACAATAAACAGTCTTATTGAAGAAGGATATCAGCCACGGGATATTCTTGTTTTATTCAGAACAACTAATGGTGCAGCAAATTATTTAAAACAGTTAAAGATATCAAATATTCCTTTCATATCTTTTTTGGAATCTGAATTTTACAAAAGTTATGAAGTTTTGACAGTTTTAAATATATTACGTTTAGTTCAATATCCAGATGATAAACTCAATTTAATATCTGTTTTAAAATCTCCATTATTTAATTTTTCAGATGAAGATTTATTTCTTTTTAAAGATGATTTTTCTTTAGAAAATATAGACCAGTTAAAATTCCTAAGGGATTTGTCAGAAAAAAAAGATAGTAAAGGTCTTTACAGAATAGTTTCAGAGATTTTTGAAAATTTACCTGTTTTTGAGGTTTTTTCAGTTTTTCCTGATGGAAAACAAAAGTTAGCCAATTTGCAAAAATTGAAAGATTATTCCCAGAGACTT
>JALSSE010000023.1 GCA_026984415.1 Hydrogenothermaceae bacterium
TGAAATAATTTTTCTACTTCTGAAGCAAAAAGTAAAATAAAAATGTCTAAAAATGTTGTTGTCTGGAAGTTTATATTTGAATTTCTTATTATTCGTGGATCTATTCCTATGTGAACTGATAAAAGTTTTGTTAATGTTTTCCTACCTTTAATTATAGTGTCTGTGCTGTATATTTTAGGTAGTATTTCTAAATAGTTATTTCCAAACTGAATTGTTCCAACAAACTGCTTTAGCTTTATTTTGTTGTGAAAAATATCAAAAACTGCTCCCTTCCCCTCTTTTATGAAATTTTCATTTATTTTTTTGCAAGTTTCTTCAAGCTTTTTAAAAAGCTCTTCATTTCCGTTAAAATCTCCTCTTATAGTTATTTCTTCATGTTCAAATTTAGTCAGTATCATTTTCGTTTACAGCCTCAGACTGTGTATTTTCTTCTGTTTGTTGTTCCTGGTTTGTTTGATTATTACAATCTGCATATATTTGCTTGAATGCGTTCTCATCTAAGTTTAATTTTTTCAGGTCTTCGCTGATATCTTTATTTTCTAAATCTATGAATTTGTGATTTGTTTCATCATTTAAAACTTTTGTAATTTTTTCCCATTCGTCATAAAAGTATTCCTGTAAAAGTGGAATTATTTTGTTTTTAAAGATTTTGTTTAAATCTTTTAAAGTAAGCTGATTATTGTTTGTTTTTGATAAAAAGTAAGCATGTCCTATTGTATGGTCTCTATCTATTTCCTTAAGTATCTTTTTGTTTAGGCATTTAAGTAGTTTTTCTAAATCTATATTTAATTTGCTACCATTACTATCTACAACATCTATATTTTTTAATAAATCAGGTCTTGGCATCATTTCTATAAACTCAAATCTTCTTCTAAGTGCAATATCAAGTAGTGCTATACTTCTATCTGCTGTATTCATAGTGCCTATAATGTATAAATTTTGGGGAACTCCAAAATCTTGTTTTGAGTATGGTAGTTTAACTATTATTTCATTATCAGCTCCTATTCTTTTATCTTCCTCTATCAGTGTTATTAACTCTCCGAATATACTTGGTATGTTTCCTCTGTTTATTTCATCAATTATTAGAATATGGTTTTGATAAGGATTATATTTCGCTTCATTTACTATTTCTTTAAAAATTCCATCTTCAATATAATACTCAACCTGTCCATTATTTACCCTTGCTTTTATACCTTCTACAAAATCTTCGTATGAGTATGATGGGTGAAAAGTGGTAAATACTATTAAACCTTGATTTTTGTAATTATTAAATTTTGCTACAACGTTGCTTCTGTTTTCACTTTCTATATGAGAAATATCTTTATTTTCTATTATTGCCACTGCATAGTTTATAGTGTGGTATGTTTTACCTGTTCCAGGAGGCCCGTAAAGGATTAGGTTTGGTGGATAAATTTGTTGGTTTAAAGGTTGTAAGTTTTCATTTTCTGTTAATTCTTCTTGATTTGAATAACAATTATTTTCACTTAACCTTTGTTCTAAGTTTTCAATCCATCTATCGAATTGTTCCTGAGATATTTTAAACATTTCAATAAAATTACATTCAGGACAATTATTAGAACCAGCTTCAATCAAATCATCTATAAGTAGTTTTATGTTTTGTAAAAAGAAATCTATAGCCTCTTTCCATGTGTTTACATTTAACTCTAATCTGTAGGCTTTTACATTGTTATTATCCGTTCTTACAATAGGGTTTAAACCGTTTTCCTTTAAAATTTTTACAATCTCTTCAACAAAACATTTTATACAGTTTAATTCTTTTATTCTTTCTTTACTTTTATCTCCATTTATATCTTTTTTATCATAAACAAAATAAACAAAACATTTATTGGGTCTTCTCTCAAAACTTAAATAAATAGTTGGTGCACCTGTATAATTAGACCCTTGTCTATAAAAAGTTAGCCTTAATTCATCTTCATTTCCTAAGAAAACATAGCAAGCTCTTCCTCTACTATCTCTAATTCTTGTTCTGAAAATAACTCCTAAACTTTTTAAATATTCGTAAATTTCAAAATCAAAATCTGGTCTATGTTTAAAACATTCCCTATTTACTTCTAAATTTTCCTTATTTTCCTCTTCTTCTAATAATTCTTCTTCTTTATTCTCAAAATTGCTTTCTTCATAATTTTCATCTTTCATAAAATCATCTTCTAACTCAGTTTTTATATCTTCAGTTTCTTTTTTGATGTTTTGTTCTTTTATTTCTTTATTCTCTTCTTCTACTTTTTGCTCTTTTTCTTTACTATCCTCATTTTTAAAAAAATTTTCATCAAAAACATCAATATTCATACCATCCTCCTCTTATACTAAAATTGGGAATATTTCAAAGATTTCTTCTTTTGTTATTTCAGAAAATACATTTTCCTTATTCGTAAAGATAGCTTTTAAATCTACTTTTTTCATTTGATTTTCTAAAACACTATTTAAATCAATATTCTCAAGAAAGTTTATAAGTCTTTCATTTGCATTTTCAAAGGAAATCATAACAGGTGATGTTTTTATATTTAAAGTTCCAACATGGGTTAAAACCATCCAATCTCCCGGTAAAAATTTGCTTGTTAGTGACATTTGTTTTTCGTCTATACCAAATCCATCTGCAACGACTTTCCTGTCATAACTTCTTGGTAGTTTACTTACAAAATAAGTTCCAAGCTGGGCTATTATACTTGTGTCAAGATAAGCTGTTCTTTGGGTAGCTATTCCAAGCCCAAGCTTATATTTTCTACCTCTTCTTGCTAATGTTGTGGCTATTTCCTTTGACTTTTGTATACTTTCTTTATCTTCTTTTTCCCCTTCTACTTTTTGTGGGATAAATAAATCTGCTTCTTCAAAAAGAAATAAAGTAAGTGGTTCATTCTCTATTTTTTTGTTTTTTCTTATACTATATAGAACATTACCAAGAATATTAGCAAAGTTTCTCATATTATTATCAGATTCACTTAGAAATATAACAATAGAACCTTCATCATCATGTGTAATATTTATAAGTTCATTTAGATTAATTGAGAAATGAAATCTTAAAATCATCTCGTATCTTTTGTATTTTTTCTGGAGTGTTTCAAAGAAAACTCCTAATGCCTTAATAAAATCATCTTCTCCAATAACTTCTAAAATTTGTTCTAAAATTTCTATTAGCTCTTTACTTAGTTCTATATTTTTATCCTTTGTTTTAACATATTTATTTATTAAATTTAAATAAGCGACAACTTGCATAAAATTTATCTTGGATAGATTTATATTATCTCCCCAAATATGCAACGTAAGAGCTAAAAAATCATTAAAAGCTTCTCTTTTTTCTTTACTACCTCTTCCTGAAAAAATTCTTCTGAATGTACCCTTGTTAAGTTTTTCTTCTGTTTCCGATATAACTTCTGCTAAAAATTCCATCATAGTGATAGATTGCTGAAAAACTCTTATTTTCCCAGCTTGCAACATATACATAACTAATAGATATAGTTTTTCAAAATTTTTTTTATTTTTTATTTCATCAGGGAAATTTGTTCCAGCTATGAAATCCATAGCTGCCTTTTGAAGAATTTCTTCAAAATTTTCTCCAAAATCTCCTCTTAGAAACTGTCTTAAATAGTTACCAGAGATAGCTTTTTCTTCTAAAAATACAATATAGCTGTCTCTTTGGGCTAATGCATCAAATAGTAAGCCAAAATACTCATTATTTATATCAAAAATTAAAAAATTTACAGATGAAGGTGCTTCCAATAAAGACTTTGAAATTAATGTGCTTAAAAGATTACTTTTACCTGCTCCAGTAAATCCAAAAACTCCAAAATGTCTATTAAACAAGGGATAATAATCCATATGAACATTTACATCTTTTAATATTTGATGTTTTCCTGCTTTAAAACTTGTTTTACTTTCTTTTATTTTTCCATTTATATAAGTTTCTATGTGCTCATTTTTTAATATATATACATGCTCACCTACTATTGGTTCTGCGTTTGACGGCTTAAATCCATAATCGTAATCTAAATTATAAACAGCTTTTGTTTCAGCAGATGGCACATATAGTTCTTGGTAGTGTGGAACTGCATAAACAACAATTTTTAAATCCTCCTTTTCTTCATCATCTAAAGACCTATACCAGTCGTCTAAAAATTTTTCAAAAGTTTCTGATAGCTTTATACTTTGTGGGTTTTCTGCTAAATCTGCTATCTTGTAGTGTTGCACTTTAACATCTACTACTTCAAGTAATGAAAAGTGTAAATCTTTTTGTGTAAGTTTATCAATGTTAATAGAATCAAAGTTTTTTACCGCTAAGATAATTCCCGGCTTTAAAATTTTATTAGTTTCTATGGAATATGGAAACCAAATTTCTTTTGGGTCCTCGCTTGGTATAAGGTAGCCTTTTATTAAAATATTATCTACAGATTTAAAAAACCCATTTAAAATTTTATCTTGATTTTCCATAACTCATCCCCCTACTTACGATAATGATTTTATCTTTTGAAATTCATTTTTTATAAAATTCATAAACTCTTGCACTCTAAATTTTTCCAAATATTCTGGATTTCCCAGGAACTTTAAGATGTGATAAATATTAAGTGAGTAATTAATACCAACGGCCATCTGTTGTTTTATACCTTTTGTTGATATCCCAACTATATTACCGTATTCATTTACAGTAGGTCCTCCTGAATTTCCATGATTTATTAAAATGTTGTGTTGGATAAAGTTCTTAGCCAATGTTTCGTTTTCTTTAGTTAAAAACTCCTCATCCTCATTGTAAATATGGCTTATAATTCCATCAGAAATAGATAAATTTAATCCTTGAGGATAACCTAATGCATAAACTTTATCACCTTCTTGAAAGTTTCTTTCTTCTTTTATAGAAAAAAAGTCAAATATTTCTGTGGTGTCTATCCTAATTTTAAAAACTGCAAAATCAAACTGGCTATAAAAACCTGTTTTATCTCCTGCAAAATCAAAATAAATATCTTTTGTAAGATAAACTTCATTTATTTCAATGTCTTTATCTTTGAAACGAAGTAAAAGTTTTATATTAACATTTTCATCTTGAGAAAGGATAGGAATAGCATCATGTATACCTTGAATTACATGTAGATTAGTTAAGAAAAATAGATATGAGTAATTATCATATATTAGCTGTTTGTATATAAATGCACTTCCATTTCCTATACTTCTATCATTTAAAGTAATTATTACTGGGAATACGCTTTCCTGTCCTATCTTAAAAATTTCAGTAGATGGTATCGGTTGGTTAAATGACAGACCATAAACATGTTTTCTCCCATATTTGTCAACTTTAAATCTATTACTCATTTTATCCCTCCAGCTCTTAT